>NZ_JBXEJE010000014.1:0-117010 GCF_056820935.1 Streptomyces sp. Q2
GACGCCCCGCCCTCCGCCGACTCTCCGCCGGCCGTCGCGGGCCTGGGGCCGGAGCCCGGCGCGTCCAGGCCGAGTTCCGCGAGGCTCAGCCCGCCGGCCGCCAGCACGAAGCCCGCGGCGATCAGCAGGGTCCGGCGCCGGCGACGCCGGTGCGCGGCGGCTTTGCGGTCGCGGCGACTCGCCCCGCCCGTGGGACCGTCATCCGCCTCGTCGTCGTCTTCCGGGCCACCCTCGGGGCTGTCGAGGTCCTCGGCCTCGTCGGGAGCTTCGGCACCCCGGCCACGACCACGCCCCTGCGCGCGCCGACGCGCCGCCCGGCCACCGGACGGCTCCGCCGCGGTCTCGGCGCGACGTGCGGCCGACGTGGCCGCCGTCGCGCCGGTGTCACCGTCGCCGCCATCGGGGCCGTCGACGTCTGCGCCGCTCCCGCGCTCGTCGCGATAGGCGTAGCCGCCGCCGTGGTCGTCTCCGCGGAGGTCAGCCGGATGACCGCTTCCGTGCGACATGGCCTCGCGGCCGTCCTCGTAGGCCGTGCCCGCGTGGCCGCCCTCGTGCGACATGGCCTCGCGGCCGCTCCCGTACCGCGTGGTCTCAGGGCCGCCGTCTCCGTACGTCGCAGCCTCATGCCCGTCCCCGTACGACGTGGCCTCAGAACCGCCCGTGTACGCAGCGGCCCCAGGACCGCCCCCGTACGCCGGAGAGGCATGTCCGCCGCCGTACGCCGCCACGGAGGCCTCTCCGCCCCCGTACGCCGCCGCGGAGACCTGTCCCTCCCCGTACGCCGCGCCCGCGTGCCCGTCCCCGTACGCCGCGGACCCGTCCCCGTAGCCTCCGCCGTACGTTCCGCCCGTCGGGTGGCCCTGGTACGGCCCGCCTGGCGCCACACCGGCCTGGGCGGGCGCGGGCGACTGGGGCGCGTGCGGGGGGAAGGGCTCGGCCGGAGTGCCGCATCCGGGGCAGGCGAGGGCGCCGTTGAGGTGCCGTCGGCACGGGAGGCAGTAGTCCATGTCGCGGGAAGGTTAAGTTCCTCTCAGGTGACGTTCATAGTCACAGCTGTGAAAGTTGTGTAGGGAACCACACGTTCCGGTGTGAGAATTCACGCCAGGACCCACCTTTTCCAGCCAACCTGCGGCTTCCGGGCAACGCGGCGCCTTCCCTTCCCATAGCGCCGAAACCGCCGCCGAAAGCCCTGTCGAAAGCAGTGTCGAAACCGTTACCCGCTCGACCCATTGACACTGCCCTCGCACCATCCTTACTGTCACGCCAGCATTTCGAACGTGTGACGAAATTTCGAACACACGCCAAGTGAGCCGACGAAGCAGACAGACACAAAACGCAGCAAGGGGCAACTGCCGTGCGCATCACCGGAATCAGCACACACGTGGTCGGGACGCCGTGGCGCAACCTGACATACGTCCTGGTCCACACCGACGAGGGCATCACGGGAGTCGGCGAGACCCGGATGCTGGGGCACACCGACGCGCTGATCGGCTATCTGCGCGAAGCCGAGGCCAACCACATTCTGGGCTCCGACCCG
Organism: Streptomyces sp. Q2; assembly: GCF_056820935.1. Lineage (NCBI taxonomy): Bacteria > Bacillati > Actinomycetota > Actinomycetes > Kitasatosporales > Streptomycetaceae > Streptomyces > Streptomyces sp. Q2. The sequence goes on from NZ_JBXEJE010000014.1 coordinate 1,538, forward strand.
TTCGCCACGGAAGACCTGGTCCGCCGCATGAAGTTCGGCGACTACGGTCGGGCCGGCGAGATCGTGATGTCCGGTATCGCCGTCATCGAGATGGCCTGCTGGGACATCAAGGGCAAGGCCCTCGGCGTGCCGGTGTGGCAGCTGCTGGGCGGCAAGGTGACCGACAAGGTCAAGGCGTACGCCAACGGCTGGTACACCACCGAGCGGACGCCGGAGGCCTACCACAAGGCCGCCAAGGGAGTCATGGAGCGCGGCTACAAGGCGCTCAAGATCGACCCCTTCGGCACCGGGCACTTCGAGCTCGACCACCAGCAGAGCCTGTACGCCGTCTCCCTCATCGAGGCCGTGCGCGACGCCATCGGGCCGGACGCCGAGCTGATGCTGGAGATGCACGGCCGCTTCTCCCCCGCAACGGCCATCCGACTGGCGAAGGACCTCGCGCCGTTCAAGCCCGCGTGGCTGGAAGAGCCCGTGCCGCCGGAGAACCTCAAGGCCCTGGAGAAGGTCGCCGCCAAGGTGGACATCCCGGTGGCCACGGGTGAGCGGATTCACGATCGCATCGAGTTCCGGGAGCTCTTCGAGAGCCAGGCCGTCGACATCATCCAGCCGGACGTCGGTCACATCGGCGGCATCTGGGAGACCAGGAAGCTGGCCGCGACCGCCGAGACCCACTACATGCTGGTCGCCCCGCACAACGTGGGCGGCCCGGTCCTGACCGCCGCCTCCCTCCAGGTCGGCTTCACGTCCCCGAACTTCAAGATCCTCGAGCACTTCAACGACTTCGCGGACGCGGAGATCAAGAAGGTCGTCAAGGGCGCGCCCGAGGTGATCGACGGTTACTTCCACCTCTCCGACGCTCCCGGTCTGGGTGTCGAGCTGGACGTCGACGCCGCCGCCGAGTTCCCGCAGCAGCAGGCTCGCTTCGACCTGTGGGCCGAGGGCTGGGAGCAGCGCAAGCCGAAGGGCGCCAAGTGAGCACGGCCGTCGTCGTCGAGGCACCCGGCGAGCACCGGCTCGCCGGGCACTCGCCCCGCGAGCCCGGCGCCGACGAGGCGCTGGTGCGGGTGCACGCCGTCGGCATCTGCGGCAGCGACCGCGAGGTGTACCAGGGCAACCGGCCCGAGGGGTACGTCCGCTACCCGCTGACCCCCGGCCACGAGTGGTCCGGGACGGTCGAGCAGGTGGGCGCGGGCGTGCCCGAGTCCCTCGTCGGCCGGAAGGTCGTGGGAGAGGGCTTCCGCAACTGCCAGGTCTGCGACCGCTGTCACGCGGGCGAGACCACGCTGTGCTCGGCGGGCTACGAGGAGACCGGGTTCACGCAGCCCGGGGCGATGGCCACCACCCTCACCCTGCCCGCCCGGCTGCTGCACGTGCTGCCGGACGATGCCGACCTGACGGCGGCGGCCCTGCTGGAGCCGGCCGCGTGCATCGCGGCCGCCGCGATCAAGGCGAACGCGCTGCCCGGGGAGCGGGTGGCCGTCGTCGGCACCGGTACCCTCGGCATGTTCGCCGTCCAGTTCCTGAAGGCGGGCTCCCCGGCGGAGCTGCTGGTCGTCGGCACGCGCAACGACCGCGAGGCGCTGTCCCGGCAGTTCGGGGCCACCGACTTCCGCACGAAGGGCCAGGAACTCCCCGACGACTTCGACGTCGTCATCGAGACGGCCGGGTCCGCGTCCGCCGCGGGCACCGCCGCCTCCCTGCTCAGGCGCGGCGGGCGACTGGTCCTGACGGGCATCCCGGCGCCGGGCGCCGAGGGCCTGGACCCGACCGACCTGGTCGTACGGCAGCTGGAGGTGCACACCGTCTTCGGGGCACCGCCGGACGCCTGGGCGCACACGGTGCGGGTGTTCGGGGCGGGACTGCTCGATCCGCTGCCGCTGGTCACGCACGAGCTGCCGCTCGACGGGTTCGCCGAGGCCATCGAGCTGGTGGGATCCGGCGACCCGAAGGTGGGCAAGGTGCTGCTCCGCCCATAGACGTACGCCGGTACGCGGGCAACCTGACGGCCTCCGTACCGGCGTACACCCAATCCCGCACGACTTGAGCCGCGAACCTTGTCCGCAATATCGAACACGAAGGACAGCTTGTGACGACCGACGCTTCCGCCACGGCAGCCCGCCGGCCCGGTGAGCAGGCGCTCACCGCACTCGGCCTGGCCGCGCCCGCCCTCGACCCCGCCGACGCATCGCCGCACACCTTCCCCGGCGGCGGCCGCTGGCGCACCGAGATCCCCTCGTGCGAGGGACCGGAAGCGCTGGCCGTCGTCCTGAAGGAGGCCTCGCGCCTCGACGTGCCGATCCACCGGATCAGCCAGGGCAGCGGCGTGTGGATGCTGACCGACGACGAGATCACCGAGATGGTCGACGCGACGGGCGACAACGACATCGAGCTCTGCCTGTTCACCGGCCCGCGCGGCACCTGGGACATCGGCGGCTCGACCCGGACCGACTCGCGCGGCGGCGGCCTGCGGGCCCGCGGCCACGACGCGGTCGCCGGCTGTGTCGAGGACGCCGTGCGGGCCACGGAGCTGGGTGTCAAGTGCCTCCTCGTCGCCGACGAGGGTGTGCTGTGGACGCTGCACCGGGCGCGCCGCGCCGGGATCATCCCGGCCGACACCACGCTCAAGGTGAGCGCCCTGATCGGGCCCGTCAACCCGGCCGCGTACGCCGTGTACGAGAACCTGGGCGGCGACTCGATCAACGTGCCCAGCGATCTGACGCTGGACCACCTCACCGAGATCCGGCGGATCTCCGCCGCCCCCATGGACATGTACATCGAGGCCCCCGACGATCTCGGCGGCTACGTGCGGATGTACGAGGTCGCCGAGCTGATCCGGCGCGGTGCGCCGCTGTACCTGAAGTTCGGTCTGTCCAAGGCCCCGGGGATCTACCCGTACGGGCACCACATGCGCGACCTGGCCCTGAACACCGCCCGGGAGAGAGTGCGCCGCGGCCGGCTCGCCCTGGACCTTCTGGCGCGGCACGGAGCGGGCGACGACATGGCGCCGCTCGGCTCCCGGCTGCCCGGCGATCTGCGTCGATTCGAGACGCCCTCATAACGTTCCGGACAACGCCCCTTCACAAAAGACGACGCAGCCGCACACAATCCCACACACCCTCTTCTCGGTCTCACCTCGCACTCGTGCCACGCAGCGGCCCGCAACGCCAGACCGAGCCCGCCTCACACATCAAGGATGATGATCATGCGTACTCGTCGAGCCGCACTCGCCGCCGTAGCCGGAGCCGCCTCCCTCGCCCTGACCCTGTCCGCCTGCGGCCAGAGCAGTGAGGGTGGCAGCGAGGAGAGCTCGGACAGCTCCAAGGGCGCCACCATCGGTATCGCCATGCCCACCAAGTCCTCCGAGCGCTGGATCGCCGACGGCAAGAACGTCGTCGCCGACCTGGAGTCGAAGGGCTACAAGACCAAGCTGGTCTACGGCGAGGACGACCCGGACCAGCAGGTCTCGCAGATCGAGAACCTGATCACGCAGGGCGTCAAGGCCCTGATCATCGCGGCCATCGACAACAAGTCGATGAACAACGTGCTCCAGCAGGCCAAGGACGCCGACATCCCGGTGATCTCCTACGACCGCCTGATCCTCGGCACCGAGAACGTCGACTACTACGCCTCCTTCGACAACGAGAAGGTCGGCGAGCTCCAGGGCAACTACATCGTCGAGAAGCTCGGCCTGAAGGACGGCAGCAAGAAGGGCCCGTTCAACATCGAGCTCTTCGCCGGCTCGAACGACGACAACAACACCCGCTACTTCTTCCAGGGCGCGATGAACGTCCTGCAGCCCTACATCGACAAGAAGCAGCTCGTCGTCCAGTCCAAGCAGACCAAGCTGACCCAGGTCACCACCCTGCGCTGGGACGGCGGCACCGCCCAGAAGCGCATGGACGACATCCTGACCTCGGCCTACAAGAGCGAGCGGGTCGACGCGGTCCTCTCGCCCTACGACGGCATCTCCATCGGCATCCTCTCCGCGCTGAAGTCGGACGACTACGGCTCCAAGAGCAAGCCGCTGCCGATCGTCACCGGCCAGGACGCCGAGGTCGCCTCGGTGAAGTCGATCATCGCGGGCCAGCAGTCGATGACCGTCTACAAGGACACCCGCGAGCTCGCCAAGGTGTCCTCGAACATGGTCGACGCGCTGCTCAACGACAAGAAGCCCGAGACGAACGACACCAAGACGTACGACAACGGCTCGAAGGTCGTCCCGGCGTACCTGCTGGAGCCGGTCGCCGTCGACAAGGCCAACTACCAGACGGTCGTCGTCGACTCCGGCTACATCAAGGAAAGCGACCTGAAGTAACCGCCACCCCCCTAGTGATTGGAAGGCACGACCATGGCGGGACCCGTCCTGGAAATGCGCTCGATCGTCAAGACCTTTCCCGGCGTAAAAGCGCTGTCGGACGTCACACTGACCGTCCAGCAGGGCGAGGTCCATGCCATCTGCGGGGAGAACGGCGCCGGCAAGTCGACCTTGATGAAGGTCCTCTCCGGCGTCCACCCGCACGGCACGTACGAGGGCGAGATCCTCTTCGAGGGTGACGTCTGCGAGTTCAAGGACATCAGGGCCAGTGAGCATCACGGCATCGTGATCATTCACCAGGAGCTGGCCCTGGTGCCCTACCTCTCCCTCGCGGAGAACATCTTCCTCGGCAACGAGCACGCCACGCGCGGGCTCATCAACTGGAACGACACCCTCAAGCACGCCAGCGAACTGCTGCGCCGGGTCGGTCTCGCCGACCACCCGGAGACCCGCGTCGCCGACATCGGCGTGGGCAAGCAGCAGCTCGTGGAGATCGCCAAGGCGCTGTCCAAGAAGGTGAAGCTGCTCATCCTCGACGAGCCGACCGCGGCTCTGAACGACGAGGACAGCAGCAAACTCCTGGATCTCATCCTGGAGTTGAAGACGCAGGGCATCACCTCGATCATCATCTCGCACAAGCTGAACGAGATCCGCAAGGTCGCCGACTCGGTGACGATCCTCCGCGACGGGCGCACCATCGAGACGCTCGACGTGAAGGCTGCGGAGACGACCGAGGACCGGATCATCAGCGGGATGGTCGGCCGCGACCTGGAGCACCGCTTCCCGGAGCGCTCCCCGCACGAGCCGGAGGAGGGCCAGGCGCCCGCCCTGGAGGTCCGCAACTGGACCGTGCACCACCCGATCGACCAGCAGCGCAAGGTGGTCGACGACGTCTCCCTGGCCGTGCGGCGGGGCGAGATCGTCGGTATCGCGGGCCTGATGGGCGCCGGCCGCACCGAACTCGCGATGAGCGTCTTCGGGCGGACGTACGGCCGGTACACGGGCGGCCAGGTCTTCAAGGACGGCACGGAGATCCGTACGAAGACCGTCCCCGAGGCGGTCAAGCACGGCATCGCGTACGTCACCGAGGACCGCAAGCACTACGGCCTCAACCTCATCGACACCATCAACCGCAACATCTCGCTCAGCGCGCTGGGCAAGGTCTCCAAGCGCGGTGTGGTCGACGAGCACGAGGAGCGGCAGGTCGCCGAGGGCTTCCGGAAGTCCATGAACATCAAGGCGCCGACCGTCTTCGAGCCGGTGGGCAAGCTGTCCGGCGGCAACCAGCAGAAGGTCGTCCTCAGCAAGTGGATCTTCGCGGGTCCCGACGTGCTGATCCTGGACGAGCCGACGCGCGGCATCGACGTCGGTGCCAAGTACGAGATCTACACGGTCATCGACCAGCTGGCCGCCCAGGGCAAGGCGGTCGTCTTCATCTCCTCGGAGCTGCCGGAGCTGCTGGGAATGTGTGACCGCATCTACACGATGGCCGCGGGGCGGCTGACCGGTGAGTTCTCGCGGGCCGAGGCCTCGCAGGAATCACTGATGCGTCAGATGACAAAGGACAAAGAGGTAACCCGATGAGCACGGACGTGACCGCCAAGACGCCGGCCCCCGCGCCGCCCGGCAAGGGCGGTTCGGCAACCGGTGACAGCCTCCTGCAGTTGATGCTGGACGGCATGCGCCGCAACATGCGGCAGTACGGCATGCTGTTCGCCCTCGGTCTGATCGTGGTGCTGTTCGCCGTGTGGACCAACGGTGACCTGCTGCTGCCGCGCAACGTCTCCAACCTGGTACTGCAGAACAGCTACATCCTGATCCTCGCGATCGGCATGATGCTCGTCATCATCGCGGGCCACATCGACCTGTCGGTCGGCTCGCTGACGGCGTTCGTGGGCGCGGTCGGAGCCGTGCTGATGGTCAACCACGACATCGCCTGGCCGCTGGCCCTGGTGCTGTGCCTGGCCATCGGCGGCGCCGCGGGCGCCGCGCAAGGGTTCCTCATCGCGTATCTGGGCATCCCGTCGTTCATCGTGACCCTGGCGGGCATGCTGACCTTCCGCGGCCTGACCGAGATCTTCCTGGAGGGCCAGACCATCGGCCCGTTCCCCGAGGGTCTGCAGAAGGTCGCCAACAGCTTCATGCCCGAGGTCGGCCCGAACACCAACTACCACAACCTCACCCTGCTGCTCGGCATCGCCGTGATCGTGTTCGTGGTGTTCCAGGAGTTCCGCGACCGCAAGCGGCAGCAGGAGTTCGCCCTCGACGTCCCGCCCACCAAGCTCTTCCTGCTCAAGCTGGTGGCGCTGGTCGCCGCGGTGCTCACCGTCACGATGCTGCTCGCCAGCTACAAGGGCGCGCCGATCGTGCTGCTCATCCTCGGTGTGCTGGTGGTCGGTTACGGCTACGTCATGCGCAACGCCGTCTTCGGCCGGCACATCTACGCGATCGGCGGCAACCTGCCGGCGGCCAAGCTGTCGGGCGTCAAGGACAAGAAGGTCACCTTCCTCGTCTTCCTCAACATGGGCATGCTCGCGGCCCTGGCGGGTCTGGTCTTCGCCGCCCGCTTCAACGCCGCCTCGCCCAAGGCCGGTCTCAACTTCGAGCTGGAGGCCATCGCGGCGTCCTTCATCGGCGGCGCGTCGATGAGCGGCGGTGTCGGTACCGTCCTCGGCGCGATCATCGGTGGCGTGGTGCTGGGCGTGCTGAACAACGGCATGAACCTGGTCGGCATCGGCACCGACTGGCAGCAGGTCATCAAGGGCCTGGTGCTGCTGGCGGCGGTCGGATTCGACGTGTGGAACAAGCGCAAGGTCGGTTCGTAGACGACCGGGCCACGGCCCGAGGGGCCCCGCCGACAGGCGGGGCCCTTTCCACTTCCACGGAAGGAAGGAAGCCGGTGAAGTCGCTCTTCGGCAAGCTCGCCGACGGCACGGAAGTCCACAGCTGGGCGCTGGAGAACGGCGGTACCCGCCTGAAGGTCCTGTCCTGGGGCGGTGTCGTCCAGTCCCTGGAGATCCCGGACCGCGAGGGCCGGTACGCGAACGTCTCCCTCGGCTTCGGCACCATCGAGGACTACGTCGCCAAGAGCCCGTACTTCGGCGCGCTGATCGGCCGCTTCGGCAACCGCATCGCCGAGGGCCGGTTCACTCTGGACGGCACGAGCCACCAGGTGGACGTCAACGACGGCGCCAACAGCCTGCACGGCGGCGCCCAGGGCTTCGACAAACAGGTGTGGGACGTCGAGCCGTTCGCCAAGGGCTCCGACGTCGGCCTGTACCTGTCCCGCACGAGCGTCGACGGCGAGATGGGCTATCCCGGCACGCTCGAGACGAAGGTGACGTACACCCTCACCGGGCAGGGCGACTGGCGCATCGACTACGAGGCCACCACCGACAGGGCCACCGTCGTCAACCTCACCAGCCACGTCTACTGGAACCTGGCCGGCGAGAACAGCGGCACGATCCACCACCACGAGCTGGAGATCGCGGCCTCCCGCTACACGCCCGTCGACTCCGGGCTGATCCCCACCGGCGAGCCGGCGGACGTCGCGGGCACGCCCTTCGACTTCCGCCGCCCCAAGCCGGTCGGCGAGGACCTCCGGGTCGCCCACGAGCAACTGCTGCACAGCAAGGGCATCGACCACAACTACGTCCTCGACAAGGGGATCACGGACGAGCCGGAGCACGTCGCGACGCTGAGGGACCCGTCCTCCGGGCGGACCATGAAGATCGCCACGACCGAGCCGGGCCTGCAGTTCTACTCGGGCAACTTCCTCGACGGCACCCTCGTCGGCACGGGCGGCGGCATCTACCGCCAGGGGGACGCGCTCTGCCTGGAGACACAGCACTTCCCGGACTCGCCGAACCAGCCGTCGTTCCCCTCGACACTGCTGCGACCTGGGCAGACGTACCGGACGACGACCGTGCACTCGTTCCACGCGTAACCGTCTTCACAGATGGCGCACAGGTTCTTACCCGTTTCTCAGCGGTTGAACAGCGCCACCCCAGCCTCCGTATGTAAGGGCGGCCCGTGCTCCCCCGCGCGGGCCACCCAAGACGACGGGCCCGGGTCGTCCCCACCGGTGCCCGCCCCATACGGAGGCTCCCTTGGCTGACAACGTCACCTCGCTGTTCCGCAGCACCGCGGCGCACAGCCCGTCGATGGCGGCGCTGACCCGTGAGGGCGGCGAAGGGGCCGGTCCGGTGGACTTCTGTATCCCCTGCAACCCGTACTTCCCCACGCCGGCCATGTTCGAGGAGATGGCCGGCCGGTTGCGGGACATCATCACGTACTACCCGAGCAGCGCCGACACCATCACGGCCGAGCTGTGCAGCCTGCTCCAACTCCCCCCGCAGTGCGTGGCGATGGGCAACGGCTCGACCGAGCTCATCACCTGGATCGACCACCTGCTGGTGCGGGAGTCCCTCGCCATCCCCGTCCCCACCTTCGGCCGCTGGACCGACCAGCCGATGGAGACCGGCAAGCGCGTCGACATGTTCCCGCTCCAGGAGTCCAGCGGCTTCGCCCTGGACCTCGCGCAGTACGCCGAGTTCATCCGGGCGCGCGGCACCCGCGTGGCCGTGATCTGCAACCCGAACAACCCCGACGGCGGCTTCCTGCACAAGCACGCCATCGTGCAGTTCATGGACGCGATGGCCGACCTGGATCTGGTCGTCATCGACGAGTCGTTCCTGGAGTTCGCGGACGCGGAGGTCGAGCCGAGCGTCGTCCAGGAGGCCATGCTGCGGCCGAACGTGATCGTGCTGCGCAGCCTCGGCAAGAACTTCGGCCTGCACGGCATACGGTTCGGCTACCTGGTCGCCAACCCGTCCCTGGCCGGCCGCATCCGCTCGATGCTGCCCAAGTGGAACCTCAACTCCTTCGCCGAGCACGTGGTGTTCATCCTCAAGCAGCACGGCGCCGAGTACGCCCAGAGCCTCCAGCAGGTCCGCCGCGACCGGCTGGACATGGCCGGCCAGCTCGCGTCCCTGCCCGGGCTGACGGTCTACCCGTCCCAGGGCAACTTCCTCTTCGTCCGCCTGCCCGTGGGCGCCGAAGGCACCGTGGTCCGGGACCGGATGCTCACCGAGCACCGGATCCTCGTCCGCGAGTGCGGCAACAAGATCGGCTCCTCAAGCCGCTTCCTGAGACTCGTGGTGCGCCCCCAGGTGGACGTGCGTCGCCTGGTGTCCGGCCTGGAACAGGTGCTCTACGGGACCAGGAGGGGAGCCGCCGTGCCCGAGCTGGCTACAGGGACCAGCTACAGCTCGGGTACGGCGGCAGTTGACCGGTTGGTCGGCGCCACCAACGGCTCCGGCATGCAGGGCCTTGCCGCTCAGGCCATGGCCGCCGCGCCGGGACCCCAGGCGGCCCCGTCCATCGGCGCCGGCATGCCGATGCCCGCCGCGGCGCAGACCGCACAGCCGGGTCAGCCGTTCGGGTCCGGGATGCCGATGCCGGCGGTGGCCCAGGCAGCGCCACAGCCGGTCGGCTACCCGGCCCCGACTCCGGTGCCGTCGCAGGCCCCGAACCCGATGCAGGCCCCGAACCCGATGCAGGCACCGGCCCCGGCCCCCATGGCCGCTCCGATGCCCGCCGCCGCCGCGATGACCGGCCAGACCCCGCCGGGCGTCCCCGCCCGCGGCGGCCTCACCGCGGCCCAGGTCCGCGGCATGACCGGCCCGGCCGGCGTGCAGGACCTGTCGACGGCTCCGGCGACCGGCTGGCCGGGCGCCCAGAGCTGGCCGAACGCGGCGGGCATGGGCCAGGCCGGCTGAGACGCCTGGACGCCGCAGGTTTGTGACTGGTCACGCCCCCGCCGCCCCTTCCCGTTCCCGTCCTTCTGGGGCTCCGCCCCAGACCCCGCTCCTCAAACGCCGGAGGGGCTGGATTTCAGCCCGTCCGGCGTTTGAGGACGAGGCCCTTCGGGCCGAAAGCGGGGGTCTGGGGGCGCAGCCCCCAGGGACGGGACGGGAAGGGGCGGCGGGGGCGAAACTCCCTGGAGGGGCAGGGATCACCCGTCCCCGAACCGCTGTCCCTTCTCCGCCTTCCGCACCAGCAGCGCGGGCGGCGCGAACCGCTCCCCGTAGCGTTCGGCCAGCTCACGCGCGCGTGCGACGAAGCCGGGCAGCCCGCCCTCGTAGCCGTTGATGTNGAAACCGCCCCTGGGGGTGCCTTAGACCGGGTTCAGCCTCCACTGCTGGCAGGCGTTGTTCAGCCACGTCCACTGCCGTACGTCGGCCGAGTCGGCGGTGGAGCAGTTCGCGACGTCGGCGACCTTGCCGGTGGCCTGGTTCACGATGCGGACGTAGCCGCTGTCGGTGGCCAGGAACCGGAACCGCTGGCAGGTGTTGTTCAGCCAGGACCACTGGCGCAGGTCGGCACCGTCGGCGGCCGAGCAGTCGGCGGTGTCGAGCACCTTGCCGGTGGCCACGTTGACGAGCCGGCTGGTGTCGTCGCCCTGGTCCTCGATCCGCCACTTCTGGTTGTTGCCGCCGCTGCACGTGTACTGCTGGACGTTGGCGCCGTCGGCCGTCGAACTCCCGGCGACGTCGAGGCACTTGCCGCTGTTGCGGTTGCTGATGGTGTACGTCGTCGAGGCGGCGGACGGCTCACCGGACGGGCCGGTCATGCTCGCCCCGAGCGCGACCGGCGTACCGAGGTTCGGCGTGCCGTCCGCGTTCCAGGTGAACTTCTGCGCGCGGGTCGTACGCCCGTTGTCGCAGCCGTCGGAGGCGGAGTCGTTGGCGTGGTAGACGATCCAGTTCTCGGTGCCGTCGGGCGAGGTGAAGAAGCCGTTGTGGCCCGGCCCGTAGACCCCGGCGGCGTCGTTGCGCTGGAACACGGGTGTCGACTTCTTCGTCCAGGAGGACGCGGAGAGCGGGTCGGAGCCGGTGAGGGTGAGCTGGCCGAGCTTGTAGTCGGGGGTCCAGCAGCCGCTCGCCGAGTAGATCAGGAACGTCTTCCCGCCGCGCTGGAGGATCTCCGGCCCTTCGTTGACCGTACCGCCGGACCTCTCCCAGGAGTTGGTCGGCGTGGAGATGGTGGAGAAGCCGGTGGCGAGGGTGTACGGGTTGGACATCCGCGCCGCGACGAGGTTCTGTGTGCCGCCTCCGTTCGCGCTGCCGAACAGGTACAGCTGCCCGTTGACGGTGGCGACCGTCGGGTCCAGCATCCAGGCGGAATTGAGCTGGTTCCTGTAGGTGTACGGGCCCATCGGATCCGAGCCCGCGCTTTCCAGGACGTGGGTGCGCTGGGTCGGGTTGTAGTCGGAGACGTTCTGTCCGGCGACGTAGTACAGGTACCAGCGGCCGTTGAGGAAGTGGATCTCAGGTGCCCAGGTGTTGTAGCCCGGGGAGGCGGCGTCGCCCTTCCACACCTGGACGCTGGGCGCGGTGGCCAGGCCGGCCAGGGTGGCGGACTTGCGCATGGTGATGACGTCGGTCCAACTGGTCGTCACCATGTAGTAGTTGCCGTTGTAGAACGAGATCCAGGGGTCGGCGCCCTTCTGCGTCTTGATCGCGTTGGTGAACGAGGCCGCGCTCGCGGACGACTGCCCGAGCGAAAGGGCCAGCAGCAGCGCTGCCAGCAGGGTCAGTATGCGACGGGCCATCCGGTGCTCCAGTTCAGTAGGTTGACGCCCAGCTTGGGCGTGCCGTTGTCGTTGCCGTCGTAGTAGTGGTAGACGATCAGGTCCCCGTCGGAGTCGTTCATGACCGACTGGCCGCCGGGGCCGATGACGCTGCCGTGGGACTCCAGCACGGCCGTCCCGCCGTTGTTCATCATCGAGACGCCGTTCTTGTCGTAGTACGGCCCGGTGACGCTGGTGGCCCGGCCGACCTTGACCTTGTACGTCGAGCTCGTGCCGGCGCAGCAGGTGTCGTACGAGGCGAAGAGGTAGTAGTAGCCGCCTCGCTTGACGATGGAGGGGGCCTCCACGGCCTTGGTCCCGGTGGGGCGGGAGGCGAGGGAGTACCGGGTGGTGTTGGAGGAGAGCTGCTTGCCGGTGGCGGGGTTGATCTGGATCATCTTGATCCCCGTCCACCAACTGCCGAAGGACAGCCACCACTTGCCGTCGCCGTCCACGAAGAGGTTCGGGTCGATGGCGTTGTAGTCGCTGGAGGTGGTGGAGGTGTAGACGGTGCCCTGGTCGGCCCAGGAGCCGGGCAGGCCGGTCGTCGAGGTCGCCAGCCCGATGGCGGACCTGTTCGAACCGAAGGTCGAGACGGCGTAGTACAGGAGGTACTTGCCGCCCTGGTAGGAGATGTCGGGGGCCCAGGCCTCGGTGGCGTACGAGGACCACCAACCCGGCTTGCTCGCGAAGGCGTCGGCGCCCGCGGTGAAGGCGGTCCGGTCGGTGGAGGTCCGGTACCCGAGGCCGCCGCCGGTGCCGTACAGCAGGTAGCGGCCCGAGGTGTTGCGGATCATCGTCGGGTCGTGGATGACGACGTCGCCGGTGACCCGGCCGGGGTTGGGGTAGGCGGACGCGCTGCTCGGTATGAGGGCGAGCAGGACGGCGGCGGGGACGGCGAGGAGCGCGGTCCTGCGGGACGTACGGGAGGTGCGGCTCACGCGGGGCCTCCTTGTGGGGGAATACGGTCCGTTCGTTCGGTATTTCGATCACCGATCAGAACCTCGGACGGACCGTAGAATCGAACCCCTTGCGCGTCAATGGTCCGCGCAGCCCCAGTAGTCGCTCGCCGGCTACAGCACCTCCTCGGTCATGTCCGCGGCGAGGCCGTCCTCACACTCCCGGCCCGAAGTCCGCCTCCAGCCGCTCCCGCCAGCCCGCGTCCGCCAGCCCCGCCCCCACGAGCACATCGCGCCAGTCCTCCTTGGCCAGCTGCAGGGCGTCGAGGAGGCGGTCCATGCGGCCGTGGCTGCACAGGAGGGTCGCGGCGGCGATGCGCTCCTTGTCCTCGCTGTCGCCGCGCTCGGCGAGGTGGTGGACGAGTTCGGCGAGGAGTTCCTCCACGACCCGGCCGTCGCGGCCGGGGAAGTCCTTGGCGATGCGTTGCTCGACGCGCCCGGTCAGCCTCATTCGTACTCCCATGCGAAACCCTTCGAAGCCTTTGACCCGCTATATCCCTTTAGGTCGCCACGCTACCTCGCCCCGCCCCTCCCGACGGGCTGTCTCGCAAGGGACTTGACGGATTGTCGCTTTACCCGACTGACAGCAGACCGACAGGATCCGCTTCTACGGTGCCGTGTCCATGACAGACACCTCTCCGAACAGCAGAGCAGAAGCAGCCCACCCCGTCCGGCGTCGCACCGTACTGATCGCCACCGGCGCGACCGCCGCGACCCTCGCCGTCGGCGCCGTGGGCGCCGCGACCCCCGAGGCCCCCGCCACCGACACGGCCGAGACGGCACCCGTGGCCGCCGCGGCGGTCTGCACCCTCACCAAGGAGATGACCGAAGGCCCCTACTACCTCGACGGACAGTACGTCCGCTCCGACATCAGCGAGGACAAGACCGGTTTCCCGCTCCGGCTGACCCTCACCGTCGTCGACGACGACACCTGCGTCCCGCTGAGCGACGCCCTCGTCGAGATCTGGCACTGCGACGCACTCGGCGAGTACTCCGGCTTCGTCGGCAACAACGGCCACGACGAGCCCGACAACGGCACCTTCCTGCGCGGCGGCGTGCTGACGGACTCCGGCGGCGTCGCGCGCATCACGACCGTCTACCCGGGCTGGTACCGCGGCCGCTGCGTGCACATCCACGTCAAGGTGCACACGGACGTCACCCTGACCTCGGACGGCTCGTTCACCGGCGGCCAGGAACTGCACACCGGGCAGCTCTTCTTCGACGAGACGGTCACGGCCCGGGTCGGCGCCCTCGCGCCGTACTCGGCCAACACGGTCCACCGCACCACCCTCGCCCAGGACTCCATCTACGACGAGGGAGGCGCCGCGTCCGGGCTCCTCACCCTCACCGCCCTGGGCGGCTCACCGTCCGCCGGCTACTCCGGCACGCTCACCCTGGGGGTCGAGCGGAACTGACGACCGACCGCGGTGGCCCCGCCGCTCGCGAGGCCACCGCGGCACCTCGTCACGACTCCGGGCACTCCTTCCACGCCAGGTGGTACACCGTGCTGATGTCGCCGTCCGTCGAGTCCATCGTCATGAAGCTGACCTTGCCCGGCGCCTGACTGCCGGCCGTCACGCGGAGCTCGGTGTTGATGTTGAAGTTGCGCTGGACTCCGCAGGGCGCCCAGACCAGTTGGGCCCAGTCCGTGGTGTCGGTGGCCTGCCAGTTGTCGTTGAGGGGGCCGGTGAAGGGGTGGTTCTTGTACACCGTGCTCGACGAGCCCTGGAAGTAGTACGAGGCCCTCTGGACGGCGCTCGCGCCGGACTGGAGTGCCGCGAAGCCGCGGTAGTCCGCGCTGGCGACGGCGTAGGTGAAGCCCTGCGGGACGTGGACGATCAGGTTGAGCTGGCAGTTCTTGCGGAAGGCCGTGGGGTCCGAGTTGCCGCCGGCCTGGGCGAGGTAGTCGCTGTAGGTCACGGTGAAGGCGGTGTTGTCCTCGGAGACGGCCACCGCGGCCGTGCCCTGCGGGCAGCCGGAGCCGTTCACCGTGGCGACCTTGATCACGATCTTGTCCGGGGGCGGGTCCTCGAACCCGGAGGTCGGGCTTTGCGCGGGCAGTGCGGCGGTGAGGAGCGCGGTGATCGCGCCACCCAGGAGCAGGCCAGTAGCCACTGTCTCTCCCTTTCGGTGGGATCGGTGGGGGGTGGATGCGCCCCGGCTCCGGACTCCAACTCCGTGAAGACTTTGTGCAGTTGCTGTGGAGACGCGGGGCGATCGCATCGTAGGGAGCCCCGACATGTCATGGACAGGTCGAACTCAGGCCATTCACCCCGACCCGTTCACACCACCACGGACTGCCGTTCCGCCGCCGCCTCCTGTGCCGCGCTCTCCCTGCGGTACGCCCGGATCGAGTACGCGAGCGCCGCCGCCCACACGGCGTACAGGAAGACGTACACGGGCGTGCTCAGCCGGCTCGACGCGCCGATCCAGTCGCTCCCCAGCAGCGTCCGCGCGTTCGTGACGAGGATGACTCCCCCCACCGCCGACCCGAGCACGCGCGGCGGCATCAGCCGGACCAGCCACGCGGCGAGCGGCGCGGCGACCAGGCCGCCGAGGAGGAACGCGGCCACCCAGAGGAAGTCGATGCCCTGGGAGCCGAGGGAGAACAGGAAGCCGAGGCTCGCGGCGACCGCGACCAGGAACTCGCTGGTGTCGACGGAACCGATCACCTTGCGCGGCTCCATGCGGCCGCCGGCCAGCAGCGCGGGCGTGCCGACCGGGCCCCAGCCGCCTCCGCCGGTCGCGTCCAGGAAGCCGGCGACCAGGCCGAGCGGGGTGAGGAAGCGGCGGCCCAGGGGCTTGCCGAGCTTGCCCTGGGGCAGGCCGCGGAAGGTGAAGCGGGACAGGACGTAGAGGCCGAGGCCGAACAGGATCAGGGACATCACCGGCGCGGCGACCGCGGTCGAGAGCTTCGACAGGACCGTCGCGCCGAGGAAGGCGCCCACCGCTCCCGGCACACCGATCCTCGCGACGACCTTCCAGTCGACGTTCCCGAACCGCCAGTGCGACGCGCCCGACATCAACGTGGTGCCGATCTCGGCGAGGTGGACCGTGGCCGAGGCGGCGGCCGGGTTGGTGCCCAGCGCCAGCAGCAGGGTGGTGGAGGTGACGCCGTAGGCCATGCCGAGGCTGCCGTCCACGAGCTGGGCGCCGAGGCCCGCGAGGGCGAGCAGTATCAGCGTGCGCATGGGTCGTCCCGTCGTCTCTGGGTTTCCTGGGTTTCCTACCGGATGAGTAGGGATGGACGGGACGTGATCCTAGGTCGTCATTCTGAGTGGAACCTGAGACGGGGTGCGGAGCACTGCCGGGGGCTCAGGGGTTCTCCCAGGCGGCCGGTTCCGCCGCCAACTGCTGTACCGGCTCGGGCAGGGCGCCCGCCGCGATGTCGGCGATGGTGACGCCCTCCAGGATCTTGCGGACGTTGGCGCGCAGCGCGATCCACAACGGCAGCAGGGGCTGGGCCGATCCGGTGTACGCGAGGCCGGTGGGCCTCTCGCCGCGCACCGACACGATGGGCCCGTCGACTGCGCGGATGACGTCGGCGACCGTGATCGCGGTGGCCTCGCGGGCCAGCCGGTAGCCGCCGCCCCCGCCGCGCCGGCTGTCGACGATGCCGCCGCGCCGCAGGTCGCCGAGGATGCCCTCCAGGAACTTGTGCGGAATGCCCTGGACGGCCGCGACGGTCTCCGCCTTCACCGGCCCGCCGTCCTGTCGTACGGCGAGCTCCAGCACCGCCCGTACCGCGTAGTCCGCCCGCGCAGAGATCCTCATACGACAATTGTGCGGCGTCCGACCGTACACAATGACCCAGCACCCTCGGTCGCGGACCGCACAGGCACAACAGGAGGCGCTCCCTTGGGGCTCAGCAGACGTACTTTCAACGCCCTCGCCGGCACCACGGCGCTCGGCCTCGCGCTGAGCGGCAGCGGCGGCTTCGCCTCGAACGCCCCCGTGTCCCGCAGCGTGCCCACGGGACCCGCGCCGGGCCCGCCCGCCGCCGACCGCCGCCGGCACTCGGTCGGCTTCGACCGGTACTCACTGCTCGTCGACGGCAGGCGGCTGGTGTTGTGGTCGGGCGAGATGCACCCGTTCCGGCTGCCGAGCCCGTCGCTGTGGCGGGACGTCCTGCAGAAGATGCGCGCGCACGGCCACAACGCCGTCAGCGCGTACGTCGCCTGGAACTACCACTCCCCCGCGCCCGGCGAGTACGACTTCACGGGCGTCCGCGACCTCGACCTGTTCCTGCGCACGGCCGCGGAGAGCGGCCTGTACGTCGTCCTGCGCCCGGGCCCGTACATCAACGCGGAAATCGACGGCGGCGGCTTCCCCGGCTGGCTCACGGCGACCGAGGGCCGGGCCCGCACCTTCGACCCGGCCTACCTGAAGTACGCCGACGAGTGGCTGACCGAGGTCAACGCGATCGTCGCCCGGCACCAGTTCACCCGGGGCACGGGCACGGTCCTGCTCTACCAGATCGAGAACGAGTACGACGGCTTCGCCGGCGACCCGATGGGGCGGGACTACATGTCCCACCTGTACAAGAAGGTGCGGGCCGACGGGATCGACGTACCCCTGTTCCACAACGACAGGGGACGTGGCGGTCGTTGGCTGCCCGGGTCGTTCGACACCGGAGGTGAGAGAGGGCGCTGGCTGTACGGCTTCGACGAGCATCCCGATCCTGCCCAGGTGCCGCCGGACCAGGGGCATTTCGCTGCCGGCGGCGGCAAGGGCGGGGCCACGGCCGGCCCCGGGACGCCCGGCTTCCTTTCCGAGTCCGGCGGGGGTGGGTCCGACGCGTGGGGCGGTGCCACCTTCCAGGGCAAGGGGTACGCCGAGGCGCGCCGCACCCGGGACGCCGCCTACGAGCGGCGCTTCCACCTCACCAACCTCGCCAACGGCATCACGCTGAACAACGTCTACATGACCTTCGGCGGCACCTCCTGGGGCTGGCTGCCCGCGCCGGCCGTCTACACGTCGTACGACTACGGGGCGGCCATCGACGAGGGGCGCAGGGCCACCGCCAAGCTGGCCCCGATGCACCAGCTGGGGCATCTGCTGCAACGCGTGCCGGACTTCGCGAAGCTGGACCGGGCGGCGCAGGTGAGGGCGACGGACGACCGGCTGAAGGTGTACCACCTCACCAATCCCGACACCGGCTCCCACGTCTACGTGGTGCGCAACGACACCGACGAGGACATCTCCTCGACCATGCCGGACGCCGGGTTCGCGGTGCCGTTCACCGTCCCGGCCCGGGACGCGCTGCTGCTGACCGCCGACCTGGCCCTGGGGCGGCGGAAGTTGAAGTACGCCACCGTGCCGCCCATGTTCTGTCTCACCGCGGGGCGGCTGGACATCGCCGTCTTCGCGGGACGGTACGGCGACATGGCGCAGATCGCGCTGGAGAGCCCACAGGACGTGGAGGCGACCCGGCTGGACCCCGAGGGCGCGTGGATCTACGACCGCGGTCTGCTGCGCGTGACCGTGCCGCTCGGCGTCGGTGGGCTGACCCGGGTCAGGGTCGAGGCCGCCGGGTCCGAGCGGCCGATGCTGCTGCTCTTCGCCGACGACGCGAACGCCCGGCGGCTGTGGCCGTTCGACACCCCGTCGGGCACGGTGCTGGTGTACGGCCCGCCGCTGGTGCGCGAGGTGACCGTGCGCGGCGACACGGTGCACCTGACCGGCGACACGCACGGCGCGACCGGTCTCGAGGTGTGGGCCCCGCGGGGTGTCGGTCACGTCACCTGGAACCAGCGGTCGCTGCGTACCAGGATCAGCGCCACCGGCAGTCTGCTGGCCGAGCCGCTGCTGCCCGGCGTGGGCCCCGTGACGCTGCCCGCGCTGGACTCGGGCTGGCGACGGCGGACGGAGGACCCGGAATCCGAGCCGGACTTCGACGACTCCGCGTGGACCGTCGCCGACAAGAAGACGTCGTTCAGCATCACGCCCGTGCCCGAGGGGCAGCCCGTTCTCTTCGCGGACGACTACGGCTTCCACTACGGCGACGTCTGGTACCGGGGGCGCTTCACCGAGGCGGCGGACGCTGAATCGGTCTCCCTCTCCTACAGCACGGGCACCCAGGGCCTGCTGATGGCCTGGCTCGACGGGACGCCGCTGGGCACGCACCGCATGCCGGTGCCGGACGAGGACACGGTGGGGAAGGGCAGTTGGGCGGAGACGGCGACCTTCGCCCTGCCCGGGAGACTCCGCGAGAAGCTCCGCTACGGGGGCGGTGAGGGGAGCGGTGGCACCCACGTCCTGTCCGTCCTCGTCCGCCGCATGCAGCACGACCAGGACGGCGCGGCGGACGACGCGCACAAGGTGGCACGCGGTCTCACCGCGGTCACCTTCAAGGGGGTCTCGCCGCCACCGAAGGTGAGCTGGCGGCTGCAGGGCACGGCCGAAGCCGACCCCGTGCGCGGGCCGATGAACACCGGCGGGCTGTTCGGGGAGCGGGAGGGCTGGCACCTGCCCGGGTTCGCGGACGGCGAGTGGCGGACCGTGGACCTCCCGCACGCCGACCACGGCCAGGGCGTCACCTGGTACCGGAAGACCTTCCGGCTGGCCGTCGACGCCGGGACCGACGCCTCGGTCGGGCTCACCCTCGACGACGACCCGAAGCGCGCCTACCGCGTCCAGATCTTCCTGAACGGCTGGAACATGGGCCAGTACATCAACGACGTGGGTCCGCAGCACACCTTCGCCCTGCCGAACGGGATCCTGCGCACACGTGGCACCAACACACTGGCGCTGGCGGTCCTGTCCGACGGGACCACACCGTCGGGCCTGCGGGACGTGCGGCTGACCCTGATGGGTGTGGCGGCCGGAGGAGTGCCGGTGGCACCGGTGGACTCCCCCGGCCGCTGATCCCTGACTGCTGCGCCGCTGCTACGCCAGCCGGATCACGTTCCAGGACAGCGGCTCCAGTACGGCGGTCAGGGTGCCGTCCGTCAGGGCCGTGCCCTCGACCGGGTGCGGGGCGACCCGCTCGGGGTCGTCGAGGGTGTTGCGGGCGTCCGGGTCGGCGTCCGCGAGGGCGCTGTGCTCGACGACCGAGGTCAGGTCGAGGCCGCTGAGGGCGACTTCGAGCGGCAGCGCGTCGGACTGGCTGCGGTTGACCGCGAAGACGGTGACCGTGCCGTCCTCGGCGCGTACCGCGGTGGCGTGCAGCAGGTCGGCCTCGCCGTACTTCTTCGTCTCGTACGTCGGCGAGTCCACCCGCACGTCCAGGACCTGGCCCCGGCCGTACTTCGCGGCCTGCGCGAACGGGAAGAACGTCGTCTGGCGCCAGGCCGGGCCGCCCGGCTCGGTCATGATCGGGGCGATGACGTTGACGAGCTGCGCGAGGCAGGCGACGGTGACGCGGTCGGCGTGCCGGAGCAGGGCGATGAGCAGCGAGCCGAAGACGACCGCGTCCGTGACGCTGTAGTTGTCCTCCAGCAGGCGCGGGGCCTCGGGCCAGTCGTCCTGCTGGAACGTCTTCGCGTGCTCCTCCCACTCGGGCAGGTACCAGACGTTCCACTCGTCGAAGGAGAGGTTGATCTTCTTCTTCGACTTGAGCTTCGCGCCCACGTGGTCGGCGGTCGCGACCACGTTGTCGATGAAGGACTCCATGTCGACGGCGGAGGCGAGGAAGGAGCCGATGTCGCCGTTCTCCGGCCAGTAGTAGGCGTGCAGGGAGATGTAGTCGACGAGGTCGTACGCCTCCCCGAGGACCGTCGCCTCCCACTCGGCGAAGGTCGGCATGCTCTGGCTGGAGGAGCCGCAGGCGACCAGTTCCACGCCCGGGTCGATCTGGCGCATCGCGCGGGCCGTCTCGGCGGCGATCCGGCCGTACTCCTCGGCCGTCTTGTGGCCGGTCTGCCAGGGGCCGTCCATCTCGTTGCCCAGGCACCACAGCCTGATGCCGAAGGGGTCCTTGTCGCCGTGGGCGATGCGCTGCTCGGCGAGGGCGGTGCCGGAGGTGTGGTTGGCGTACTCCTGGAGTTCCAGGGCCTCGGCGACGCCACGGGTGCCGAGGTTGACGGCCATCATGGGTTCGGCCTGGGGGCCGAGCTTGCGGAGGAAGGCGATGTACTCGGACAGGCCGAAGCGGTTCGTCTCGGTGGAGTGCCAGGCCAGGTCCAGGCGGCGGGGGCGGTCCTCGGCTGGGCCGACGGAGTCCTCCCACTTGTAGCCGGAGACGAAGTTGCCGCCGGGGTAGCGGATGGCTGTCGCGCCGAGTTCGCGGACCAGGTCCAGGACGTCGGTGCGGATGCCGTCCTCGTCGGCGGCGGGGTGGCCCGGTTCGAAGATGCCGGTGTAGACGCAGCGGCCGAGGTGTTCGACGAAGGAGCCGAAGAGGCGGGGGTTTACTTCGCCGATGGTGAAGGCGGGGTCGAGGGTGAAGCGGGCGGTGCTCATGCATTCCTTTCGGGGTTCACTTTTGTCTGCGGGTCGGTGGGGGCTGGTCGCGCAGTTCCCCGCGCCCCTAAACGACGTGTGGCCAGCCGCTCTTTGTCCAGTTCAGCTTGTTGAGCCCTAGCTTCGGCGTGCCCTCGTCGTCCGCGTCGTAGTAGTGGTACGCCAGCCAGTCCTGGCCTCGGTCGTCGAACACCGACTGGCCTCCTGTGCCGATGAATCTGCCGTGGCCGGCGAGGAGCAGGTCGCCGCCGCCCTCCAGCATGGGCTTGCCCGTGCTGTCGGTATACGGGCCGGTGATCGTCGTAGATCTGCCGACCTTGATCTTGTACGTGGAGTTCACTCCGGCACAACAGGCGTCGTAGGAAGCGAACAGGTAGTAGTGGCGGCCGTGCTTCACGATGTACGGGCCTTCGACGGCGTACGGCGCGTCGGGGCGGGTCGCCAGGTGGTGGACCGTGGTGTCCGGTGCCGCCTTGCCCGTCCTCGGGTTCAGCTCGACCATCCGGATGCCGGTCCAGTACGAGCCGAACGACATCCACAGCCGGCCGTCCGCCCGGATGATCGCCGGGTCGATGGCGTTCCAGGTGTCGGTCGTCTCGGAGGTGAGGACCTTGCCGTGGTCCGTCCAGGTGCCGGGCAGGCCGGTCGGGGAGGTGGCGACGCCGATCGCGGAGTGGTTGGTGCCCCAGGAGGAGACCGCGTAGTAGAGCCAGTACCGGCCCGCCCGGTAGGAGATGTCGGGGGCCCACGGGTCGCCGGTGGCGTTGTACTCGTACCACCAGCTCGGCGGCTCGGCGAAGGCGTTGCCCGCGTCGGCCCAGTGGACCCGGTCCGCGGAGACGCGGGCGCCGATCACACCGCCGGTCGAATAGGCGACGTAGCCGCCGGACCCGAGGCGGATGACGGTCGGGTCGTGGATGATCCGCTGGCCGGTCACGGGCTGCGGGTCGGGGTACGTCACGTCGGCGCGGGCCGTGTTCGGCAACAGGGCGACCACGGCCGCGGCGAGCAGGGCCGCGAGTCGGAAGCGCTTGGGCACCGGGGCTCCTTACTGACCCGCCAGACCCGTGTGGGCCACGCCCCGCACGATCTGGCTCTGGAAGAAGACGAACACGGCGATCAGCGGCAAACCCGCGAGCAGGCCGCCGGCCATGAGCTGGGGCCAGACGATGCCGAAGGCGTTCTGCACGGTGGCGATGCCGTTCGGCATGGTCATCAGGTCGGGGTTGTTGGTCACCATGTAGGGCCAGATGAAGTTGTTCCAGGAGGCGATGAAGGTGAAGATCCCCACCGCCGAGAGGGACGGCTTCGACAGGGGCAGGACGATGGTGAAGAAGATCCGCCAGCGGCCGGCGCCGTCGATGAAGGCGGCCTCCTCCAGTTCGCGCGGCAGCGACTGGAAGAACTTGTAGAGGATGTAGACCATCGCGGCCGGCGCGCACTGCGGGAGGATCATGCCCCAGTAGGTGTCGACCATCCCGAGCGCCTGCACGGTGGTGAAGAGCGGTACGCCGAGGATCGCCGGGGAGAACATCAGGCCCGCCATCGTGACGGCCATCAACGCAGGCTTGCCGCGGAACTCGGTGCGCGCGAAGCCGTATGCCGCGAGCGAGGCGGTGAGCAGCACGACGAACGTGACACAGACGGAGACGACGACGGAGTTCACGAACCAGTTGGGGATGTTGCCCGCGTCGAGGACGCCCTTCCAGGCCTCGAAGGTGAGGTCGTCCGGGATCCAGTGCGGGGACGTCACCGACTCGGTGGGGGTCTTCAGCGACGTCGACAGGGCCCAGACGAGCGGGGCGACCCAGATCGCGGACAGGGCCAGGGCGACGATCGTCAGGGCGATCTGTGCCGGCGTCCAGGTGCTTCGGGGCTTGCGTACGACAGGAGTCGGCGTCGTCATCGGGAGGTTCCCTCCTCGCGGTCGCGCAGCAGCCACATCCGGCCGAGGGCGACCACGGCGATGATGAGGAACAGGATGAAGGAGATCGCGGAGGCGTAGCCCACGCGGTAGCTGGTGAAGCCCTGTTCGAGGGTGTACTGGACGAAGGTGCGGGTCGACTCCTCGGGGCCCGGGCCGAACTGGTACATCACGACGGCCTGGTCGAAGACCTGGAGCGAGGCGAGGATCTGCAGGGCGAGGACCAGGCCGGTGATGTTGCGCAGGTTGGGCACGGTGATGTGGGTCAGCCGCTGGAAGGCGCCCGCTCCGTCCAGTTCGGCGGCCTCGTAGAGGTGGTGGGGGATGGCCTGGAGGGCCGCCAGGTAGAGGAGGAACGAGAAGCCGACCGTCCACCACAGGGTCGCGACGACCACGGCGAGCATGGCGGTGGACTTCTGGGTGAGCCAGGGGGTTTCGAGGCCGAGGACGTGGTTGACCATGCCGTTGACCGGCTGGAACAGCCACCACCACAGGTTGCCGACGACGGCCGACGGCAGCAGGAACGGCGCGAAGAAGCAGAGCCGCCACAACCACCTGAAGTGGACGGTGTGGTGGGCGATCAACGCCATCAGCAGGGCCACGACGACGATCGCCGGGACCACGTACAGGGTGAACTGGACGCTGTGCCACAGCGACGACCAGACGAGGTCGTCCTGCAGTGCCTCGCGGTAGTTGTCGAGGCCGATGAAGCTGGTGTGGTCGCCGGAGATGTTGGCGTCGGTGAAGCTGAGGTAGAGGCCGCGGGCGACCGGCACGATGACGAAGAGGCCGTACAGGATCAGGAACGGGGCGACGAACCAGCCACCGTGCTGCAGGCGGCGGCCCCAGCGCACCCGGGCGGACTCGGCGGCGGTGGCCGTGCGCGGGCGGAGCGTGGACGCGAGGGTGGTCGTGGTGCTGCTCATGCGGCGCCTCCCGTGACCGTGAGCTCCTCGGCGGCGGTGCGGCCGTCCATCGGGTTCTTCATGGCGAGCAGGCGCTCCAGGGCCGACTTCATCCGGCGGGCCGCGGTGTCCGGTCTGGCGGAGCCGAGGTTGGAGGCGGCGATGATCGGGCCGACGCGCTGGGCGAGGATGCCGGTGGAGCCGGCGAACCAGACACGGGGCTCGGTGGCCGGGTGGTCCATGGCGGGCCTGGAGTACTCGTTCTGCGGGGCGAGTTCGAGGTACGCCCGGTCCTTGAAGGTGGGGAGGTAGGCGGGGACGTGCCCGCCCGCCGCCCAGGCGGTGGCGTGGGTGACCATGTAGGCGGCGAGCAGGTGCGCGGCCTCGTTGGCGGCGCCGCCGCGGTCGGACTGGTGGGGCAGTACGAAGGAGTGCGACTCGGCGTGGGTGGCCGGGGTGCCGAAGACCGGGGGCAGCGGCTGAGCGCCGTACTGAAGCTTCTCGCCGTTGAAGTACGGCACCGACCAGTTGCCCTCCCAGGTGAAGGGCGATCCCCCGATGAACGCCTCGCCGTCTGCCTCACCGGGGTTCACATAGCCGTCGGTGACGTGCTTGCGGAAGAACTCCAGGACCTCGGTGGCCTTGTCGGTGTCGAAGGTGACGGCGGTGCGGTCGTCGTCGAAGTAGGTTCCGGCGAGCTGCTGGTAGAAGGCGACGAAGAACCACCAGGCGAAGTTCTGGTCGTTGGCGTGCAGGCCGAGGGTCTGCTGACCGTTCCTCAGCCGTCCCTTGGCCGCCTTGAGGATCTCGAACCACTCGTCGGGGGAGCCGGCGGCGGGCAGCCGGCCGTCGGCGTCGAGGAGGCCGGCCTTCTCGCACACGTCCTTGCGGTAGAAGTTCAGCTGGACGTGGATGTCGAGGGGCAGGGCGTACAACTTGCCGTCGATGATGCCGCGTTGCCACAGCACCGGGTTGAAGTCGGACTCGCGGACGCCGTACTTGGCGAGCAGGTCCATGTCCCAGGGGTCCAGGAGGCGGCCGGGCGCGAAGCCGGGCACGCGGCCCTGGTGCATGACGGCGAGTTCCGGTGCCCGGTTGCCGGCGGCGGCCATGGCGAGCTTGGTGTAGTAGGGGCCGCCCCAGGTGAGCGTGGAGGCCTTGACGGCGATGTCCGGGTTCGCCGCGCGGAAGGCGTCGACCATGGTGACCTGGTTGGCGCCGTCGCCGCCGCTGAAGAGGTTCCAGTAGCGCACGCGGGTGCGGGCGCTGGAGGCGAGTGCGTCCGCGCCGGTGCCGAGGGCCGCGAAACCGAGGCTGCCCGCGACCGTCAGGCCGCCCGCCGCGGCCATGAGTTGCCTGCGATTCAGGCCAGGTTGTCCCATACCCTGCCTTCACTGTGTTCGGTATGCCGAATAGTGCCCGTAACTTCGAACGGGACCGTAGGTTCGAAGCGCTTGCGCGTCAATGGTTCGGGCAGAAAAGGGAGGGTCGAAAACCGTCCGAAAGGAGGCGGTAGGGCTTTCGGAAAGTGATCGTTCCTTGTTGAACAACGGTCGCGGGATCACATGACGCGGACAGTTCCAGGCGCGTAATCTCGGACGGGCCGCCGAACGGCGGTCAGAAGGGGGAACGATGGACATCGCGGGCGCGCGGAGGACTGCGTCCCGGATCGCCGCGGCGCTGCGGAGTTCGCGGCGCGGCGCCACGATGCGGGGCCTCGCGGCCGATCTCGCCACCGCCCTGCGCGCCAGACCCCGTCCCCCGTCCGACGTCCGCGAGTTGTGCGCCGCACTGTGCGAGGAGATGAGCGCCCGCCGCGGCGGACGCCCCCTCGAACTGCGCTTCGAGCGGTTCCCCGACGAGATCGAAGTGACCGGCCTGTGGGTGGAGTTCCAGGACTTCGACCTCGTCATCGTCGAGGAGCGGGCCGAGGCCATGCAGCAACTGGTCATCCTCGGGCACGAGTTGTGGCACATGAACGCCGCGCACACCCACCACCACGTGGCCGGTACGGCGGCGGCGCACGCCCTGGCCGAGCAGCCCGGCTGGAAGGACGCGGCGTTGACCGTGGCCGCCCGTGACGGCTCCCGGCAGCGGGACGAGTCCGAGGCCGACGACTTCGGCCACCGCCTGGCCGCCGCCTTCAGGCCCCTGCTCTCCTTCGACGGGGATCCGGGCGCGCCCCTCGACCCCGTGCAGCGGTCCATGGGCTACCGCGGACGCGGAGGTACGGCGCGGTGATCGCCGCCTTCGCACCGGTGTCCCCGCACGTGGTGGCCGCCCCGGCCTCCCTTGCCCTGGACCCGTCCCGGCTCCTCGGCGGGATGCACATCTCCTTCTGGCTCCCGACCGCGGTCCTGACCGCCGCCCTGGCGATCAAGCTGCCCAGCATCGTCAAGATGTGGCGGGACCCGCTGCTGCGCGCCGTCGGCGGCCTGCTGCTGTTCGCCTGCGCGGTGTTCGTGTTCGCCGCCCCCGGCACCATCGCCTGGACCAACCGGGTCACCGGCGTCCCGAACATCTCGTCGCCCTGGGTGTACTCCCTGCTCACCACGCTCTGCGCGTCCTGGCTGCTGCTGATCATCGCCTGGCGCAACGGTCTCGCCGACCGCGCGCACCGCACCCGCCGCGCCACCCGGTGGGTCGTCTCCGTCTACGCGGGAGTGATCGTCGCCCTGTGGGTGCTCTTCGCGCTCGCGGACACTCCCGTGGAGCGGCTGCGGGACCTGGACACCTACTACGCCAACACACCGTTCATGCGCGAGCAGATCGTGCTCTACCTGACCGCGCACACGGTCGCCTCCACGGTCACGGCCCGGCTCGTCTGGAACTGGATCCGCACCGACGGCCTCGACGCCTGGCTGCGCTGGGGGCTGCGACTGCTGGGTGTCGGCTTCACGACGAACCTGTTCTTCGCCGCGGCCAAGCTCACCGCCGTGATCGCCCGCTGGACCGGCCACGACCTGGACTGGCTGTCCACCAACGTGGCGCCGTCGGCCGCCTGCGTCGCCGCCACCCTGGTCGCGGTCGGCTTCATCGTCCCGCACGCCGGCCAGTACCTCCAAGAGCGCTGGCGCCTACGGGACCGTCACCGGCGCCTGCGGCCCCTCTACCTGCTGATGCGGACCACGACGGGCGGCCGCGAGCCCTTCACGTTGCGCGCCACCGCCGAACTGCGCCTGATCCGCCGCGAGACCTTCATCCGCGACGGGCTGCTCCACCTGGCCCGGCACCTCGACGAGGACCTGCGCGCCCGGTCCTACGACGCCGCCGTCGCCCTCGGCTTCGAGCGCGGCCGGGCACAGGCCCTCGCCGCCGCCGTGACGATCGTGGACGCCGCCACGGGTGAGCGGCCCCCGGAAGGGGCGTCGGAGGCCGCCTGCGAAGGGCAGCCCTCCGAACCGGACACCACCTATCTGCTGCGGGAGATCCAGGCCGTCTCCGATGCCCTCCGCAGCCCCGACGACCTCGTGGCGGTGCGCACCCGCGCCGCCACCCCGGCAGAGAGCGTGTCCACGCATGACTGAACCACCCACCCCCGCCAGAACCGCCGTCGTGCTGGGGGGCTCCCACACGGGCATGCTCGCGGCACGCGCACTGGCGGAGTTCGCCGACCGGGTCGTCGTCGTCGAACGCGACGTCCTGCCCGAAGGTCCCGAGCCCCGCAAGGGTCTGCCGCAGGCGCGGCACGCCCACCTGCTGTGGTCGGGCGGCGTGCGGGCGGTGGAGGAGCTGCTGCCGGGTGCCACCGAGGCGCTCCGGGCGGCCGGGGCGCGCCGGGCGCCGGTCACCACGGACATGGTCGTCCTCGGCTCACAGGGCTGGTTCCGGCGCTGGCCCGAGTCCCACCACGTGATCCTGGCCGGCCGGGACCTGCTGGACGCGACGATCCGCGCACGGGTCCTCGCGGACGAGCGGATCCAACTCGTCGACGGGACGGAGGTGTCGGGGCTCGAAGGCACGGCGGCCGCGGTCACCGGGGTGCGGGTGCGCGGGCGCGGGCGCGGCCAGAGTGAACGGGTCATCGAGGCCGGCCTGGTCGTCGACGCCACCGGCCGCGGCTCCGGGGCCTCCCGATGGCTCACGCGCCTCGGACTGCCCGAAGCCGAGCGGCGCGAGGTCGACTCCGGGCTGGTGTACGCCAGCCGCCTCTACCTCGCGCCGGAGCCGGCCCGGGACGGCTACCCGGTCGTCAACGTGCAGCCCGACCTCCGGGACGGGGTCCCCGGCCGGGCGGGCTTCCTGCTGCCCATCGAGAACGGCCGGTGGATCGTCACCCTGAACGGCACCCGCGGCGGCGAACCCTCCGCCACGGCCGACGACTTCGTGCGGTTCGCCCGCGAGGAGCTGCGGCACCCGGTGATCGGCGAACTGCTGGAGCAAGCCGAGCCGCTGACCGACGTGTCGGTCACCCGCACGACCCTCAACCGCCGCCACTTCTTCGAGCGGATGCCGGTCTGGCCCGAGAACTTCACCGTCCTCGGCGACGCCCTCGCCGCGTTCAACCCGCTCTACGGTCACGGCCTGGCGGTCGGCGCCCAGAGCGCGCTGATCCTGCGGAACGTGATACGGCGGCAGGGATGGGGCGCGCCGAAACTGTCCCGGCGGATCCAGAAGGCGGTGACCCGGCCCGTCGGCGCGGCCTGGGACCTCGCCATAGGCCAGGACGTGTTCTATCCGGGAGCCACGGAGAACGGCCCCACGCTCAGGGACCGGCTCCTGGCCGGCTACGTCGACCGCCTCATGTACACGGCCACGGGCAACGGCCGTATCGCCCGCCGGGTGACCGACGTGACGTCACTCGAGCGGGGGGCGGCGGTACTGCTGACTCCGTCGGTCCTGCTGGCCGCGGCGGTGGGCCCGCTCAAACCTGCACTGAACGACCCACCCCTGACAGAGGTGGAGCGAAAGGCAGCCGGCCTGGCATGACACCCGGCGAGCCACACCGCAGTCCGCTCGGCCGCCGGTGAGGCCCCAGCACCGGGTGGGGCCGGCGTGACGACCGTCGAGCCGCATGCCATCTGCCACTGCGGCGGCGGACGGTGCATGCCATCAAGCCGCGCGTGGTTGGCGACGGGCCGGCGCGGCGCCCGCCCAGCCGCAGGCCATCCACCACCGGCCTGGCGGACGGCCCATGCCGTCAAAACCGCGCACCGCTCAGCCGCCGGGGCGCCCCGCACCGCAGAGGCCACCCGCGGGCCAGCCTGGCGAGACGCCGGCCAAACCGCAGGCCGCTCGGCCGCCGGTGAGGCCCCAGCACCGGGTGGGGCCGGCGTGACGACCGTCGAGCCGCATGCCATCTGCCACTGCGGCGGCGGACGGTGCATGCCATCAAGCCGCGCGTGGTTGGCGACGGGCCGGCGCGGCGCCCGCCCAGCCGCAGGCCATCCACCACCGGCCTGGCGGACGGCCCATGCCGTCAAAACCGCGCACCGCTCAGCCGCCGGGGCGCCCCGCACCGCAGAGGCCACCCGCGGGCCAGCCTGGCGAGACGCCGGCCAAACCGCAGGCCGCTCGGCCGCCGGTGAGGCCCCAGCACCGGGTGGGGCCGGCGTGACGACCGTCGAGCCGCATGCCATCTGCCACTGCGGCGGCGGACGGTGCATGCCATCAAGCCGCGCGTGGTTGGCGACGGGCCGGCGCGGCGCCCGCCCAGCCGCAGGCCATCCACCACCGGCCTGGCGGACGGCCCATGCCGTCAAAACCGCGCACCGCTCAGCCGCCGGGGCGCCCCGCACCGCAGAGGCCACCCGCGGGCCAGCCTGGCGAGACGCCGGCCAAACCGCAGGCCGCTCGGCCGCCGGTGAGGCCCCAGCACCGGGTGGGGCCGGCGTGACGACCGTCGAGCCGCATGCCATCTGCCACTGCGGCGGCGGACGGCCCATGCCATCAAGCCGCGCGCGTGGCGGGCGGGACACCCGTCGAACCGCGTGCCGTTCAGGCGTGGGGGCGCCTGCCGCCCCAGCCGGGGTGGCACCCCTCAGCGCCGGGCTGTGTGGGTCGGCCGCCGGCGCGTGCGGGGTGTCAGCCCTCGAAGGCCGGTTGTGGCAGGCCCTTCCCCGCGCCGGGGACCACCAGCAGGGAGCCTGCCGTCGGGTGCGGTGTGGACAGGCCCACGCGGGCTGTCGTGATGTACAGGTCGGTCAGGTCGGCGCCGCCGAAGGCGCAGGCCGTCACGCGGGGCGTGGGCAGGTCGATGACGTGGTCCAGTTCGCCGCCCGGCGTGTAGCGGCGTACCGCCCCGCCGTCCCACAGCGCCACCCACACGCAGCCGTCGGCGTCGACCGTGAGGCCGTCGGGGAAGCCGGCGCCCTCCTCGATCTCCACCAGCGGGCGCCGGTTCAGGGGGCGTCCGTCGGCGAAGTCGAAGACGTCGACGCGGCGGGTCGGTGAGTCGATGTAGTACATCAGCCGGCCGTCGGGGCTCCAGCCCGTGCCGTTGCTCACCGCCACGTCGTCGAGGACGACGTCTGCCGTGCCGTCGCCGGTGATCCGGGACAGCGTGCCGCCGCCGGGCGCCTCGTCGTAGCGCATGGTGCCGGCCCACAGGGAGCCGTCGGACGCGACGGCGGCGTCGTTGGCGCGGCGGCCGGGGACGGGCTCGTGGCGCAGCCAGCGGAAGGTGTCGTCGGGGTCCAGGAGGCCGACGCCGTCCCGGAGGTTGAGGACGAACCCGCCGCCCGCGCGCGGCTTGGCCGCGCCCACGTGCTGTTCGGTGGTGCGGGAGGTACGGCGGCCGGAGACCGGGTCGTAGGTGTTGACCCGCGAGCCCAGTATGTCGATCCAGAGGAGCCGGCCGGCCGCGGCGTCCCACGTCGGGCCCTCGCCGAGGGTCGCCTCCGCCCGGACGGCCACCTCGTACGCGTAGGTCACGGCATCCTCCGGTGGCCGAGCCGCTCGGACAGTTCGGCGGCGCCCTTCGCGGCGAGCTGCTCCAGCTCGACACGGCGCTCGTCGCTCCAGCGGATCATCGGCACCGAGATGGACAGCGCGGCGACGACCCGGCCGGTGCGGTCCTGCACCGGCGCCGCCACACAGGAGACGTCCGGGTTGGACTCGCGGCGCTCCACGGCGATCCCGCGCTGCCGGATCTCGGCAAGGGCCTCGCGCAGGGCGTCCGGCCGGGTGATGCTGTTGGGCGTCATCGCGACCAGATCGGCGTCTTCCGGGACGCGCGCCGAGAGCTCGTGCTCGGGGAGGGAGGCCAGCAGCATCTTCCCGACGGAGGTGCAGTGGGCGGGCAGCCGCCGGCCCGCCGCGGAGACCATGCGCACGGCGTGCGTGGAGTCCACCTTGGCGATGTAGATGACGTCGGTGCCCTCCAGGATGGCCACGTGCACGGTCTCGTCGCAGGTCTCGGCGACCGTCCGGGCCACCTGCTGGCCCTCGGCGGCCAGGTCGAGCTGCTCGGCGTACCGGCTGCCCAGCTGGTACGGCCGTACGCCGAGCCGGTAGCGTCCCGGCTGTCCCGGCACCTGGACGATGTACGACCGGGCGGCGAGCGTGGTGACCAGCTCGTGGACGGTGGTGCGCGGCAGCTGCAGTCGGCGCACTATGTCGGGGGCGGAGAGTGTTCCGTCCCCGTCGAGAAAGAGCTCGAGAATGTCGAGAGCTCGGGTCACCGCAGGTACCAGGCGTCCCACGACCGGCCCCCTCCCTTGTTACTCAGGCGTCTGTGTTCGAGATTTCAACAGACGATCGGCATGACGAACACAGGCTAGTCATAGAGGTATGCCCGGGCAATGGGCGCGCCAGGTCACTTCCGCCTCATCCGTACAACCATTCCTCCACCGAACGGTCATACCTGTGGAACTCCCGTGGGGGGAGCCAGTTCCCGAGCTTTGGAGTGGTTGATGATTCGCGATTCCGCCGGCCCGCGCCGTGTCCGACTCAGACGCGGCGCCGCTGTCCTGGCCTTAGTCACACTGAGCGCGGGCGGCTGGGCCTCGGCGCCCACCGCGACCGCCGCCTCAGCGGTGGCCGGCTCGGCGTGCGTGCCGACGGCGGGCTTCACGGGCTGCCGACTGTACGACTTCACCGGCGACAAGGAGAGCTTCCAGGTCCCGTCCGGCGTGAACTCGCTGGACGTGCGGGCCTGGGGGCAGGGCGGCTGGGGCAGCAACATGGCGACCGGCGGCGCGGGCGGATACGCCGCGGGCTCGCTGAAGGTCACGCCCGGCGAGACGCTGTCCGTCGCGGTCGGCGGGTACTACGTCGGCAAGGCGTTCGGCGACGCGCGGGGCGGCGCCGGCGGGGGCGGCTGGGCCGAGCCCGGCGGCAACAGCAGCGCCATCCGCACCAGCGGCGGCGACGCGCTGGTGATCGCCGGCGGCGGAGGCGGCGCCGGCGGCATCTCGATGGGCTACGGTTCCGGCGGCGCCGCGGGCGGCGAGAAGGGCCAGGACGGCTCCGAGTCGTCCTTCGGCGGCAAGGGCGCCGACAAGAACACCGGTGGCGCGGCGACCGGCAACGGCGCCGCGGGGGCCGACGCCACCGCGGGAGGCCGCGGCGGTGCCGGCGGCAAGGGCAGCTCCGGCGGTGGCGGCGGCGGTGCCGGTTACGCGGGCGGCGGCGGTGGCGCGGGCACGGACGACCCGAGGGGCGACGGCAGCGGCAGCGGCGGAGGCGGCACCAGCTACGCGAACCCGGACCGGGTGACCGACGCGCGGGTGTTGGGCGGTGTTCGCAACGCGGCGCCCGCGAAGGACGACCCGTTCTGGTCGGGACCGTCGGAGCCGGAGACCGAGGGGGTCGCCGAGGGTGGCGCCAACCTCATCGGCGGCAACGGCCGCGTGGTGATCCAGTGGAAGGGTGCCGTCGCGCCCGCCGAGCTGAGCCCGGCCACCCCCGCGGAGCAGTCCGTCGAGCCGTATTACGAGGTCCCGCCGATGGCCGCGGTGGTCCGGGACAAGGACGGCAAGCCGGTCGAGGGCGTCTCGGTGAAGTTCGCGATCGACGACCCCCAGAAGCTGGGCCTGATCTTCGGCGTGCGTGACAACGCCACGTCCATCGTGCTGGCGAGCGACGCCCAGGGCCGCGTGGAGACGCCGACCATCTACGCCGGCGGCAAGAAGGGCGACTTCACCGTCCGGGCGACGGCGCCGGGCGGCCTCTCCACGACGTTCACCGTGCACATCAAGGACCTGGCCAACGAGGTGAAGGTCGCCGCCGGTGACAAGCAGCAGGCCGAGCCCGGCGAGCCCTTCGCCGAGGCGCTCCAGGTCCTGGTGACCGACGACGGCAAGCCGGCCGTCGGCGCGAAGGTGAACTACCTCGTCCAGGGCACCAGCTGGAACGGCCCCAAGTTCGAGGGCAAGGCCGACGGCGTCCAGGCGACGGCCGACGCCGAGGGCAAGGCCACGTCGCGCGAGCTGGTCGCCGGCACGGAACTCGGCACGTACACGGTCACCGCGACGGTCGGCAGCGGCGGCGCGTCCGCGACCTTCACCGTCGAGGTCGTCGAGAAGGCCGAGACCGACCCGTCGGCCTCGGCCTCGCCGTCGCCCAGCCCGTCCGGCTCCGCCGACGGCGTCACGGGCGGCACCGGTGACGACGACGGCTCGACCGCGGGTTCCGGCAACGACAACTCGACGCAGACCACCGGCGGCGGTGGTCTGGCCAGCACCGGTGCGGGCGGCATCGGCCTGATCGCGGGCGTCGCCGCTCTCCTCGCCGCCCTGGGCGTGGCGGCGGTGCGCTTCTCGCCGCGGCTGCGCACCCGGTTCCAGAACCGGGCGTGACCGGCCGACGAGGGTGATCCCCTGACCGGGGTGCGGGGCGTACGACACGCCCCGCGCCCCGGGCGTCGTTTCGGTAGGGCTTCAGAACAGCTGCGGATACGGGCAGCGCTCCAGCCCGGCGTCCGGTCGGTCTGTCCACTGCCACCAGGTGTGCCGCGCGGCACAGCGAAGGACCGTCCGGCAGACCCGGCGGCCGTCGTCCGCACGTCGAACCAGAACCAGGGCACCGGCGGCCAGTGCCCGACCGCAGTCGAGGCAGGCGGGTGTGGCGGCATCGGTGAGGCCGAGCTCGGCGACCATGCGGCGCAGCGTATCCGGGCCACCGCACCCGCCGCCGACCGCACGTCCCTCCGGCCCCGTCCCCTCACCCCCGCCGCCGCGCCTCCCCCAACGTCCCCCGCAACCGCTGGGCCCGCAGGACCAGTTCCAGTTCGAAGCGGCGGTCGGGGTCGTCGATCTCGGCGCCCCACAGCTCGCGGATCTGCCGGAGCCGGTACCGCACCGTCTGCGGATGGACCCCGAGCCGCGCCGCCACTTCCGGCGCCCCGCCCCTCGTCTCCAGCCACGCCAGTAACGTCTCGGCGAGTCGTCGGCCGTGGGTCGGCCCGCAGTGGGTCAGCGGGGCGAGGCAGCGCAGGGCGAGGTCGTCGATGAGTTCCTCGGGCTGGAGCAGGACGAGGGCCTCGGTGTGCTCGGTGCAGTACAGGACCTCGCCGACCGGCAGCAGACCGCGTTCCATCAGGCTCACCGCCGCCTCGGCCCAGCGCAGCGACTTCGCCGCGTCGGCGAGGGGGACCGGCGGGCCGATCGCGCCCGCCCATCCGGTCAGGGCCCGGTGCAGGAGTTCCGGGCGGCCGGCGGCGTCGGGCTCCGGGACGACCATGCGGGGCTGCTCGTACTCCATGTCGAGCAGCACGCCCTGACCGACCGCGGGCGCGACCGCCTCCCGCGCCGGGCGCAGCAGGACCCCCACGGCGACCTTCTCGGGCAGCGGCCAGCCGATGCGGGCGGCGCGTTCGGTGAGGGCGTCGGCGGGGTCGCCGCGGTGGTATTCGGCCAGGAGCAGTTCCATCAGCCGGCGCTGCAGGCGCAGCCGCTCGCCGGCCTGGCGGGCGGCCGCCTCCGCGTAGCCGCGTACGGACTGGTCGACGAGGCCGTCGAGGTACTGATAGCCCGCGTCCACCAACTCGTACATCGCCGGCGGCGGGATCTCCACCCGCTGGCCGATGTCGGCGAAACGGCGCCAGGCCAGCCGTACGCCCATGCGGTAGATCGCCTGGAGCGAGTCGAGGCTGCGCCCGCCGAGGCCCTCGCCGCGGCCGAACTCCTGGAAGACGCCGGGCGGTACGGTCGGGCGGCCCTCCTGGTCGGAGTGCTCCAGGTGCTGGACGAAGACCTCGATGGCGCGGCGGATGCCGATGAGGGCCATCGGTTCGCCGGACTCGTCGAGGACCTCGGGCAGGTGCGGGTACTCGCTGCGGATCTCGCGCAGGATCTCCTCGGCTAGTTCGGGCGCCTCCGCCATGGCGATGGCGGCGAACCGGCGGACCTGGAGGCGCGGCACGTCGTGCCAGGCCGAGCGGGTGGTGACGCTTGCCGGGCGAGGCGTCACGAGTCAACTCCCCTGACCCGCTTGCTCGTACGTGATCATGGGAGTGTTGGGCTGGTCGGGCGTCGCTTCGAGCAGTGCGACGACGCCGAGTGCCGCGCCCACGGCAAGGGCGGCGCCGAGCGCCACGGTGAGTGCGGCGGCAAGCAGTCTGGACATCGCAGGGTCAGCCTCTCTGTCCGGCTCGATCCGGAGGTCCCACCCCGGTGTCCCACCCTGTCTGTCAGGCCCCAGTGTCGACAAGACATTGACACTCCGTCAAGGGGCGCCTACGGTTCCCGGCCCAAGGGCCCTGTTGTCACGCTCCCGTCTGCCCCACGGCGCCTGGCACGCGCAGCTGCGGCGTTGTCGTCGGTCGCCGACGCTCCGCGCCGCCCGCCGCGGCAGCGGCTGACGTATCAGCCTCCTCCGCCTTGCAGCTGCACGCACCAGACCCCGCGGGGCCCGCCCTCCGGCGGACGACGGGAGCGTGACGACAGGGCCCAGAGCGGCCCGAACTCCGTCATCCCACGCCCCAGGAGTGCCCGGATGCGCCGTACAGCCTCACCCTTCTCTTTGATTCTGCTGGGAATTGGCACGTTTCTGCTGGTACTGGCGCCCTTGTTGGCCTGGTACGTGGAGCCGCGGGCCGCCGTCAATCCCATCGACATCGACACCACCGCCGTCTACCGCGGTACGGGCAGCGTCTTCGACACCGAGCGTGTCGAGACCGTCCCCGACCAGCGGATCACCGTGACCCAGCGGGTGCGCGCCAACGTCGCGGACAGCGAACGCAGCGGCAACGCCGTCTGGGACGTGACGACCACGGTCGACACGGACAAATCGCTGCCGGCCGCCGATCCGCACGACGCGCTGGAGTTCATCCCGCACCGCTGGGTGATGGACCGCAAGACCACGAAGCCGGTGCACTGCTGCCGGGAGACCCCGTACATCGAGGGCGAGGCCTATCTGAAGTTCCCGTTCGACGTGCAGAAGCGCTCTTATCGCTGGTGGGACAACTCCCTGGGCTCGACGGTCACGTTGCACTACCGGGGTACCGAGAAGGTCCAGGGGTACACGGGTTACCGGTTCACCGGCACGGTCCCGCCGTCCAAGGTCGGCTCCCGGCTGGTGCCGGGCGGCATCGTCGACCAGCCCCAGCGGCCGCAGGTGCTGGCCGAGGAGTGGTACTCCAACCACGGCGTCGAGCTGGTCGTCGACCAGGCCACCGGCCGGGTGATCTACGCGCGGACGGGCCCGAAGCGCACACTGCGGGCACCCGGCGCGGACAAGGACGCGGTGGTGCTGCTGGACAGCCGGAACATCGCGTTCACCACCGCGACGCAGAAGGAGGCGGTGCGGCAGGCCGAGCGGGACAGCGGCCAACTGCACGCGGTGGGCACGACGTTGCCGGTCGGGGCGGCTGTGGCCGGATTCGTCTTGGCGGCCGTGGGGGGCGTTTTGGTGGTACGCGGACGCAGGCGTCCCGAATCCACCGACACACCCGATACGTCCAGGGTTCCGGTCACGATGTGACGTGACGTCAGCTCTAATAAAGCCGGAAATTGTCACTTGCGTGAGTAGCCGTGTCGAACGGCGGGGCGAAAACTGTCCACCCCACCCGAACACAGGCCGTCCACACCCACCTCGCAAGAAGCACCCAGTTCCCCCACAGACCGAAAACCCTCTTCCCCCACGCTGAGTTCCGCACCCTGAGACGAGTTGGAGCACCCATGCCCCAGCACGTGCCATCCTCCCTGCGCGCCCCGGTCCCCCGGGCGTCGCAGCACCCTTCGGCGCTCCCCCCACCTCCGCGCCGAATCGTGTTCCTCGCCCATCGAGATCTGGACAACCCGGCCGCCGGCGGCTCCGAGCTGCTGGTCGACCGACTCGCCGACGGCCTGACCCGGCTCGGCCACCAGGTGACCCTGCTGTGCGGAGGGCCCGCCTCGTACCGTGACTACCGGGTCGTGTCGGCCGGCGGCGAGTTCGGCCACTACCTGCGCGCCCGCTCTGCCTTCACCCGTCAGATCGGCGACTGCGACCTGCTGGTCGAGGTCTGCAACGGCATGCCGTACCTGGCACCCCTCTGGCACCAGGGCCCCACCCTGTGCCTGGTCAACCACGTCCACACCGACCTGTGGAAGATGCGGTTCGGGGGGCCGCTGGCCCCGGCCGCGCGCCTCGGCCGAAGACTCGAACACTGGGCGCTGGCCGGCGCGCAGCAGCGGAACCTGCTGGTCGCCGTCTCCCCGTCGACGGCCCACGCCCTGCGCGCGATCGGCGTGGAACGCGACCGCATCCGGGTCGTGCACAACGGTGTGGAGGAACCAGGCCCACGGGCCGGCCGTTCCCCCGAGCCGCTGTTCGTCGCGGTGGGCCGGCTCGTCGAGTACAAACGGATCGATCTGTTGCTGCGGCTGTGGGAGCGGGTGCGGCCGGTCACCGGCGGCCGGCTCCTGATCGTCGGCGACGGGCCCGAGCGGGAGCGTCTGGAGCAACTCGCCGGTCCCGGTGTGGAGTTCACCGGGCATGTCTCCGAAGCCGAGAAGCACCGGCTGCTGTGCGAGGCGTGGCTGCTGCTGCACCCCTCCGCGGTGGAGGGGTGGGGCCTGGTGGTCACCGAGGCCGCCGCCCGGCAGACCCCGTCGATCGCCTTCGACGTGCCCGGCCTGCGTGACTCGGTCGTGGACGGCGAGACGGGCGTCCTCGCCCACGGCGAGTCGTCCTTCGCGGCGGCCTGGTGCACGTTGGCGCTGTCGGGTCACCGCCGGGAGCTGATGGGAAAGGCGGCACGCGACAGGGCGGCACAGTACCGCTGGGACCGGACGGTGAGGCAGTTCCGGGCCGTGGCCGCCGAGGCGGTGCGGGGTTGGGTGCCGTGACGCCTATTCGCCGTGGCGGAAAGGCCGTCTCGCGGGTGTCCGCCTTGCGTGGCCGGTCTCGCAGTTCCCCGCGCCGGAACATGAAGGACCCCTCCTTCCGGCGCTCCCTCGCCCTCTTCCGGGCCTTCCTGCGCGAGCAGGACGACCCGGAAGCCTGCTACTCGCTGCTCGCCCGGGACGCCGTCGACCAGGTGGAGGCATACGACGGGCCGGTCGCCGGGCGCACGGTCGTGGACGTCGGCGGTGGCAGCGGCCACTTCACCGCCGAGTTCCGGCGCCGCGGCGCCCAGGCCCACCTCTTCGAGCCGGACGTACGGGAGCTGGGCGAGAAGCCGCCCGAGGGCACCGTGATCGCCGACGGGTATCTGCTGCCGCTGTCCGACGGGGCCGCGGACGTCACTTTTTCCTCCAACGTCCTCGAGCACGTGGCCGATCCGCAGACCTTCATCAGTGAGCTGGTGCGGGTGACCCGGCCCGACGGGCTGATCTACGTGTCGTTCACCAACTGGCTGTCCCCGTGGGGCGGTCACGAGTGGGCGCCCTGGCACTACCTGGGTGCCGAGCGGGCCCGCGCCCGCTACCGGCGCCGTACCGGAAAGGCCGCCAAGCACACCCTCGGCGAGAACCTGTTCGCCGTGCACATCGGCCCGACCCTGCGGCAGGTGCGCGCCCGCGACGACGTCACGGTCGTCTCGGCGCGCTCCCGCTACTGGCCCTTCCTCGCGAAGACCGTGGTCAAAGTGCCCGGGATCCGCGAGGTCGCCACCTGGAACCTCCTCCTCATCCTCCGGCGGTGTCCACCATGACGACGTCCACGGTCCAGGCCCCTCCTCCGGCAGCGGTCCCCACCACCGCGATCATGTCGGGCCCCCCGGAGGGCCCGAGGTCACGGCGCTGGCTGCTGGGGTTCTGGGCCGTGGTGTTCGTGTTGTTCCTGGCGGTCCGTCCGGGCCGCCAGACCTTCGACACCAAGCTCGGCGTCACCACCGACCCGGGCCGGTTCCTCGCGGACCTCGGCCAGTTGTGGCACGACCAGGGCTCCTTCGGCGGGATAGCGGACCAGTACGTCGGCTATGTGTGGCCGATGCTGCCGTTCTACTGGCTGGGCCACGCCGTGCAGCTGCCGGTGTGGCTGATCGAACGGCTGTGGCTGTCGCTGGTCGTGTCGGTGGCCTTCTGGGGTGCGCTGCGGCTGGCCGAGCGGCTGCGCGTCGGCAACGGAACGTCCCGCCTGCTGGCGGCGGTGGCGTACGCGCTGTGGCCGGTGTTCACGATCGTCGTCGGCTCCACGTCGGCCGCCGCGCTGCCCGGCGCGTTCCTGCCCTGGGTCCTGCTGCCGCTCGCCGACGAGCGCTACACCGCTCGCGTCGCCGCCCTGCGCTCGGCGCTGATCGTCCCGTTCATGGGCGGCGTCAACGCGGCCTCGACCCTGGCCGCCCTGCTCCCGGCCGGTCTCTACCTGCTCTCCCGCCCGCCGGGGCCGAGGCAGCGCAAGCTGATCGCCTGGTGGGTGCCGGGTGTGATCCTGGCGACGGCCTGGTGGTGGATCCCGCTCCTCCTGCTCGGTACCTACGGCGAGAACTTCCTTCCGTACGTGGAGAGTTCGCAGACCACGACGGACACCATGTCGGCGACCGAGGCGCTGCGCGGCGCCGGCAACTGGGTCGCCTATCTGCACCTGGTGGAGTCCTGGCTGCCGGCCGGCTGGACGGTGGCGTCCTCGGTGGTCGTGATCCTGTGTTCGGCGTTCGCCGCCGGACTGGGTCTCGCGGGACTGGCCCGCCGGGACATGCCGGAGCGGCGCTGGCTGGTCCTGACCGTGCTGACGGCCGCACTGGTGCTGCTCGCCGGATACGGCGGCGCGTTCGGCGCGCCCTTCCACGGCGCCGTGCAGGACTGGCTGAACAGCGGCCTCGCGCCCTTCCGCAACATCTACAAGTTCCAGGTGGGCCTGGCCCTCGCCCTGGTGCTGGGCCTCGCCCACCTGGTGGGCGTCGCCACCGAGCAGCGCGGCGCCCGCGAGGTGCGGGGCCGCCGGTTCGCCCCGCTGATCGCGGCGGTGCTGATCCTGCCCGGGCTGATGTGGCCGTATCTCAACGGCTCGATCCTGAACCCGGGTTCCTTCCAGGAGCTCCCCAAGTACTGGCAGTCCACGGCCGACTGGCTGGAGAAGTACTCCCCCGACTCGCGCGCCCTGGTCGTCCCGGCCACCGCGCACGGCATCTACACCTGGGGCTCCCCCATCGACCAGCCCCTCGACGTGCTCGCCGAGTCCCGCTGGGCGCAGCGCGACTACGTCCCCTTCGGCACCCCCGGCAACCGGCGCGCCATGGACGCGGTGGAGGAGGCGCTGCTGACAGGGGGTGAAGTGCCGGGACTGGCCGACTACTTGAGCCGTGCCGGGGTCTACTACGTCGTCGTCCGCAACGACCTCGATCCCGACCAGATCGGCAACGTGCCGACCTCGACGGTGAAGCGGACCCTGGAGCAGTCCGGCTACGAGCGGGTGACGGGTCTCGGCCCGCTCATGACGGGCGGCGAGATCCAGCCCGACACCCCGCTCCAGATCGAAGGGCTGTACCCGAGGCAGCGGGCGGTGGAGATCTACCGTCCCGCGAGCGAGGACGTGCGGCGGCCCGGGCAGGCCGGGCTGGCTCCGGTCGCCGACACGGCGGTGGTCTCCGGCGGACCCGAGGCGCTGCTGCCGCTGGCGGCCGGGCTGCGGGGCAGGGCGACCGTCCTGACCGGCGACAACCACCCCGGGCTCGGCACCCCGCCGCTCCAGGTGGTCGGCGACGGGCTGCGCCGCGCGGACACGCGCTTCGGACTGGTCAACGCGAACACCTCGTACACGTACACCCGCGACGAGCACAACGCGTCCGGCGCCGCCCAGGACGCCGGCGAGAAGCCGCACCAGATCCTGCCGGTCACCGGCCAGGACCACCAGACGGTGGCCGAACTGCGCGGCGCCCGCGCGGTCACGGCCTCCTCCTACGGCAACTGGCTCTTCCACCTGCCGCAGTTCGACCCGGTGAACGCCTTCGACGGCAACCCGGACACCGCGTGGACGGAGGGTGTGGCGGGCTCCCCGAACGGCCAGTGGCTGCGGATCGCCTTCTCTGAGAACGAGTTCGACATGCCGTCCTCCTTCAAGGTCACGCCGTTGCCGCAGGAGAGCGTGCGCTCGGCGCCGACGCGGGTGCGGGTGGAGACGGAGAAGGGCTCGGTGAGCAGCTTCCTGCGGCCGGACGGCTCGACGCAGCGCGTCAAGGCGCCCGCGGGCGCGACGGGTTGGATGAAACTGACGATCACCGAATCGGTGGCCCGGCGGGCCGGGCTCGCGGGCGCGGGCTTCGCCGAGATCGACCTGCCGGACGTCCAGGTGACCCGAATGCTCCGGCTGCCCACCGACGCCGGGAACGCCGAGACCGCGGCCGCCTCCGCCGAGGTCGTCTCCCTGCACCGCACCGCCGACCCGGCCGGGTTCTCCCCGACGGGCACGGAGGCGGGCCTGCACCGGCGCTTCTCCACGAAGACGGCGGGGACGTACGAGGTGAAGGCGAGCGCGGTCCCGGTCACCGGTGAGGCACTCGACCGGATGCTGTACGAGATCGCGCCCGACCAGGCCGGCCGCATCACCGCGACCGCCGACTCCACGGCCGCTCTCGGCGCGGGCCTGTCGGCCCGGAACCTCACCGACGGCGACCTGACGACGGCGTGGATCGCGGGCGACCGGCCCACCATCCATCTGCGCTGGCCCGACAAGCAGCCGGTCGGAGAGATCGTCCTGCCCGCCGCGGGCGGCCTGTCCACCCGGCCCACCGAGGTCGACATCAGTTCCCCCGACGGCGCGGTGATCGCCGGGGTCGACGACAACGGCTGGGTCCGCTTCCCGGCGATCACCACGGACCGTCTCGACATCACCATCACCAAGACGGCCCCGATGACCCTGCACAACCCGGTCGCCGACGAGGACCTGCAACTGCCGGTCGGCCTCACCGAGGCGTACATCCCGGCCCTCGACCGCTACCGCACCCCCCAGCCGAAGGCCACCCGCGGCTTCTCGCTGCCGTGCGGGTCGGGGCCGGTGCTGGCGGTGGACGGGAAGCTGTACCCGACGAGCGTGAAGGGAGCGGTACGGGACCTGACCGAGCGGCGGGCCGTCGACGTGACGCTCTGCCAGTCGGGGCGCGGCGACAGCGAGTTGGAGCTGACAGCTGGCTCCCACCGGGTCGAGGCCGGTGACGCCGGACCGCTCACCCTGACCGACGTGACACTGACCCGCGGCACGGTCACGGAGCCCACCTCGATCGCACGTGATCTGCGGATACGGGACTGGCTGGGCGACCAGCGCGCGGTCACCGTCGGCTCGGGCGCGGCCTCCTACCTCACGACGTACGAGAACTACAACGACGGCTGGAAGGCCACCCTGAACGGCAAGGAACTGTCGACGGTGCGGCTGGACGGCTGGCAGCAGGGATGGCGGATCCCGGCGGGAGCCGGCGGCACGGTGAAGCTGTCGTACGAGCCCTCGACGACCTACGACGCCGGGCTGATCGGCAGCGGGGTGGCACTGGTCGCCCTGCTGGGCCTGGTGCTGTGGCGGCGGAACGCCCCCAACCCGGACGCCCCGCAGCCGCTCCCGCCGGCGCCCGGCCTGTGGCTCGGCACGGTGGCGCTCACACTGGTGGGCGCGGTGATCGCCGGGTGGTTCGCCCTGCTGGTCCCGGCCCTGGCACTCCTCGCGTACCGACGGCACTCGCTCCTCGTACCGATCGCCTTCGTAGCCCTCGCGGGTGCGGGGATCGCGGCGGCGGTGGGCTCCGGGCAGCCGGTCGGCGCGCAGGAGGGGGCGTTCGGGCACGCGGCCCAACTGCTGGCGTTGATCGGACTGTTCGCGGGCCTGGTGAGCGTCCGGGAGCGGACCGGGACACCTGTGGCGTCCGAGGCACCGACGCGGCCTCTGCCGCCGGTCGAGGCGGACAAGGGGAGGGACGAACCCGCATGACCAGCACACCGCTGCGCATCCCGTTCCCGGTGGTGGACGAGGTGGCCCGGCACTGTCTCCAGGAGGAGGAGCCTGAGACGGTCCACATCGAGGTGCACCTGCCGGGGCATCTGGACCCGGCGCGCCTGCGCAAGGCCTTCACGGAGGCGCTGCACCGGCATCCGCGCATCCTCATGCGGGAGGCGGCGGGGCGGTGGTACCGACGCCGCTACGAGTGGGAACTGACCGCCGAGCCGGACGTGGAGGTGGTGAGCTTTCCGGCGCCGGGAAGGGACGCGTTGCGGGACGCGCGGACGCGGGCGCTGGTGGAGGCCCCGCCGCTGTCGGCGTCGCCGCCGGTGCGGTTGGAGGTGGTGGAGGGGGCGGGGCCCGTCGAGGGGAGCGAGGCTACGGATGGAGTTGGCGCAGCTGCGGGCAGTCGTGCCGCTGCGGCGGCTCCCGACCCACGGAGAGCGGCACCCCGCCCGCGCGGGCAAGCAGCCCAAACCGCCCACAGCGGCTGGGGGCCCTCGAAAGGCACCGTCCTGTTCCTCACCATCAACCACACCGCCCTCGACGGCCCCGCCTGTCTTCGCGTACTCGCCACCGCCGCGGAGCTGTACGGCGGCAAGGACAACGCGCCCGCGGCCCCGCCCCAACGTGCCCCCGAGTCCCCGCTGCCCCCCGAAGCCACCCCCTCCAACTGGGCCAAACCCGCCCGCGTGGCCCCCGGCGCCCCCGAACCCTCCCCCGGCAACGGCCTTCTGGTCACCGAGCTGGCCCTGCCGCACCGCCCCAAGGGCTCCCCGTACACCGTGAACGACCAGCTGATGGTCACCACGGCGCTCACCATCGCCCACTGGAACAGGGAACACGGTGTCCGGCCCCGCCCGCTGCGCATCACCATGCCCGTGGACGACCGCCCCCGCGACACGACCATGCCCATCGGCAACGGCACCCGACTCGTCGAAGTGCCCTTCGCGCCGGAGGAGTTGGACCATCCCCCGATGCCCGACCTGCTGCGCCGCACGGCCACCCGTACCCGTGCCCTCAAGTCCCTCCCCCGCCCCCAGCTGGGCCACGGCGCCTCCCTCCTGACCGCCCCGGTCACCCCGGTGGCGTGGCGGGCCGCGCTCACCCGGGGCCTGCGCAGGGCCGCCGCGCCCTGGACGTCGACGACGCTCCTCAGCAACATCGGACGGATCCCCTACCCGCTGGACTTCGGCGAGGAGGCCGGCCGGGCGCACGCCGTGTGGTTCTCCGCGCCGGCCCGGATGCCCCGCGGGCTCACCGTCACCACCGCGTCCACCGCGGGCCGTCTCCATCTCGCCCTGCGCTGGTCGCGGTCCCTGCTCGGGCACGGCGACGGAGCCCACCTGCGGGACCTGTTCGAGCACTACCTGCACACCACGGAGGCCGGCACATGACCTCTACCGCGCAACTCCCCAAAGACCTGCGGGACTTCTACGAGGATCCGGCCGTCCCGGTCGCCTCCGGAACCCCTCGTTCGCTGCGCCA
Organism: Streptomyces sp. Q2; assembly: GCF_056820935.1. NCBI lineage: Bacteria > Bacillati > Actinomycetota > Actinomycetes > Kitasatosporales > Streptomycetaceae > Streptomyces > Streptomyces sp. Q2. The sequence goes on from NZ_JBXEJE010000014.1 coordinate 46,395, forward strand.
GGCCCGCATGCTGGCATCCGCCCTCGGCACCGGGAGGACGGCCCGGACGATCCTCGACATCGGCTGCGGCGACGGCACCGCGGCCGCCACCGCCGCCCCCCTCCTCCCGGGCCACCGCATCGTCGGCGTCGACTGGTCCCAGGACGCCCTGAAACGCGCCCGTGCGCACCTGACGTACGCCGTCCGCGGCGAACTCAGCGGCAGCGGGCTTCCGTTCGGTACCGGCTCGGCCGACGCCGTGCTGTTCAGCGAGGTGATCGAGCACCTCGTCGACCCGGACGCCGCGCTCGACGAGATCCGCCGCGTCCTGCGCCCGGGGGGCCACCTCATGCTGTCCACGCCGAACCTGGCGGCCTGGTACAACCGCGCCCTGCTGCTGGCCGGCGTCCAGCCCGTGTTCTCCGAGGTGAGCCTGCGGGGCATTCACGGCCGGCCCGGCCGGGAGGTCGTCGGACACCTGCGGCTGTACACGGCCCGCGCGCTGCGGGAGTTCGTCGGCGCGTCCGGTTTCGAGGTCGTACGGCTCGAAGGCGCCCCCTTCCACGGCGTACCGCGCCCGCTGCGGCCGCTGGACCGGCTGGCCTGTGCCAGACCGTCCCTCGCGTCGATCCTGCTGCTGCACGCGCGAAAGACGTAGGGGGGCCGGCGATGTGGTGGGGAGTGGCCGCGGCGCTGCTGGCGAACGTCCTCTACAGCACCGGATTCGTCCTGGAGAAAAGGGCGTTGGCCGCCCTGCCCGAGATCAGCATCCGGCAGCCGGCCCGGCTGCTCGCCCTCGTGCTGCGCAGCCCGCTGTGGATCGGGGGGTCGCTGTCGCTCGCCGCCGGATTCGGCGCGCAGCTCGCCGTGTACCGCACCCTGCCGATCGCCGCCGCCCAGGGCATCTTCGTCTCCGGCCTGGTGCTGCTCGTGCTGCTGTCCGCCCGGCTCCTCGGCGAGGAGACCACCGGCCGCGAACGGTACGCGCTGGGCGCGATCCTCGCCGCGCTGCTGATGGTCGTCCTGTCGCTGAACGAGAGCTCCGACACGGTGAGCCAGGAGGCGCCCTACCCGCTGATCCTGCTGGTGTGCGTGCCGTCGCTGGCGGCGGGCGTGTGGCTGTACAACTCCGCCGAGCGCCGCACCCGGCACCGCCACCGCGCACCGACGACGGGCGTGGAGTACGGGGTGGCGGTGGGCCTGCTGTACGGCGTCAGCTCGCTCGCGATCAAGGGCATGTCGAGCTACCTCACGGCGAGCGGTCTGGGCGGGGCCGTGCTCGGCGTGCTCCGGTCCCCGTATCCGTATCTCCTGCTCTTCACCGGCGCGTTCGGTCTCGTCATGTCGCAGGCGGCGCTGCAACGCTGCCGGGCCTCGCTGATCGTTCCCGTGTGCACGACCGTGACCTGCCTGTTCACGGCGGTGCTCGGCACGCTCTCGTTCGGCGAGGCGCTGCCGCACGACCCGGTCAGGCTCGCGCTGCGCCTTTCGGGCATCGTGCTCGCCGTCGGCGTCCTGCTGAGCATGCCGAAGCACGACCAGGCGTCCCAACCCTCCCTCGGTGCCAAGGAGTTGACACCCCCGTGAATCCCGACGACCCCCTGCTGAAGATCCTCGCGTGCCCGCTCGACAAGGGGCCGCTGCACCTCGTCCCGCCGGACGGACCGGACCAGAGCGAGCTCCTCTACAACCCGCGCCTGCAGCGGCGGTATCCGATCGTCGACGGCATCCCCCAACTGCTGCCGTCCTCCGGGGAACAGGTCTCGGACGACGAGCACGACGGCCTACTGAAACGGATGGCTCCATGACGGGCCCCGCACGCACCTGGGCGGCCCGCGTGGCCCCCCACCTCCCCACCCGCCTGGTCGCCGCCGCCGCCAGAGCCGTCTACCCCCGGTTCGAACCGGAGTTGGCGCGGCTGCCCGACCTGTGCCCGCAGGACTGCGGCACGGCCGTGGACGTCGGCGGCTGGTACGGCCCCTGGACGCGACGCCTGTCCACCCGGGCGCGCCGGGTGGTGACCGTCGAGCCGGTCCCGCATCTGGCGCGGCTGCTGACCTCGGCGGCCCCGGCGAACGTCCGGGTGATCCAGGCCGCCGCCGCGGACCGCCCGGGCACGGCCCGGCTGTGGCTGCCGCCGGACGACGCGGGCGACCGGGGGGTGTCGTCGCTGGTCCGCCGGGACATCCACGGCCGGGCGCTGGACGTTCCCTGCATCACGCTCGACGAGCTGGCGCTGCGCGACGTCGGCTTCATCAAGGTCGACGTGGACGGGAGCGAGCTGGCCGTGCTGCGCGGGGCGACGGGCCTGCTGGCGCGCGACCGGCCGGCCCTCTTCATCGAGCTGGAGTCCCGGATCCAGCCGATCGCGCCGGTGGTGACGTATCTGTCCATGCTCGGCTACGAGGGCTGGGTGCTGCCCCGCGACAACTGGGTGCCGCTGGCCGGCTTCCCGCTGGAGGCCCACCAGTCGGTGGCCTCGTACGTCGTCGCCCACGGCCTGCTGCGCCGCGTCCTGCCGTTCCGCAAGCGGCCGCGGTACGTGAACTCGGTGCTGTTCCTGCCGGACGGCCGGCGTCCGGGACCCCGGAGGGCGGAGCCGGAGGGCGCGTCGGTGTCGAGGGAGCATGAGGGTCCCCCCGGTCGGGCGAAGCCGGGATCGAGGGAGCGCGGAGGCCCGAAGAGCTGACCACGGTCGCCCCCTCGACACCGGCTGAGGCACCCGGAGGCGAAGGCGTCGGGGAGACGAGTGGGGGACGATGGTGCGCATGCCCTCCGGAAAGCCCCCGGCCAGTCCCTTCACCCGTCTCGACTTCCAGCTGGTGCTGCTGCGCCGCATGTCCGACCACAATCCCGACCTGGTGGAGAGTGCCCGGCACGAGCTGGGCGTCTCGATCACGGACATGCGGGAGGCCAACCGGCGCTGGCAGGCGATGGTCCGCTCGCCGCGGTCCCGGTCCGCCGCCTCCCGCTACCGCTCGGTCCTCGGCGAACCCGAGTCGGTCCTCACCCGTAGGATCGGCGACCTCGAGTGCGAGGCCCGCCTGTGGCCGCTCCCGCTCTGGCCCGACCTCCGCTTCGAGGTGCTCCTCGCCCCGAACGGCACCGTCTGGAACGAGTGGCTGATCCGCGCCCCCGGCGCCGGGGGACCTTCGCTGCGGACCCTCGATGACCTCACCCCCTGGTCCTGCACGGTCGACGAGGCGGCCCGCGCCTTCGCCCCGGCCCGCCCCCTCCAGGGAACGGCGCCGACGCGGTGGGGACTGGCCTTCACCGCTCCGGACGGTGAGGGCGTGCGGTGGGAGTGTGCCGCCGAGTTCACCTGGGGGCTGCTGCAGCGGGTGGCGGTCGACGACCGGGCCGACGACGGCGGTTAGGCCACGCCGGCCGTGCTCGACCACCGACCGGCCGCGGCCCCGGCCACCGGGGACGACGTCCCGGCCTGATCAGCGAGCCGCCGCCAGGATCGCCGCCACGACGGCGGGCACCGAGTCCGGATGCAGGAACAGGAACAGGTTCGGCTCGACCAGCTCCAGCTCCAGCTCCATCAGCCGCGGCTGCCCGTCGTCCCCGTCCACCAGGTCGACGCGGGCGTACAGCAGTTCCTCGGCGTCCGGTACGGCGGCCAGAGCCCGCTCGGCGACCGAGAGTTCGGCCGGGGTCGGGGTCCAGGGCTCCAGGCCCGGGTGGGCGACCTTGTCCGCGTCGAAGGCGGTGCCGGGAGCGAGGACGGCCCGCTTGCGGCCGGCGTGCAGGAAACGGGCGCCGTAGAACTGCAGCGCCCGTTCGCCGGCCATGTCGATGCTCCGCATGTACGGCTGCACCATCACCGTGAGCCCCTCCCCGTGCATGCGCGCGAGGTGCCGTACGGCCGTCTCGTGCTGCTCGGGCGTGTAGCGGGCGGCGTACCGGGCGCCCGCGCCGGAGGTGGGCTTGACGACGTACTCGCGGTCGTCGGGCAGGTCGCCGGGTCGCCGGGTCGCCGGGTCGCCGGGTCGCCGGGTCGCCGGGTCGCCGGGTCGCCGGGTCGCCGGGTCGCCGGGTCGCCGGGTCGCCGGGTCGCCGGGTCGCCGGGTCGCCGGGTCGCCGGGTCGCCGGGTCGCCGGGTCGCCGGGTCGCCGGGTCGCCGGGTCGCCGGGTCGCCGGGTCGCCGGGTCGCCGGGTCGCCGGGTCGCCGGGTCGCCGGGTCGCCGGGTCGCCGGGTCGCCGGGTCGCCGGGTCGCCGGGTCGCCGGGTCGCCGGGTCGCCGGGTCGCCGGGTCGCCGGGTCGCCGGGTCGCCGGGTCGCCGGGTCGCCGGGTCGCCGGGTCGCCGGGTCGCCGGGTCGCCGGGTCGCCGGGTCGCCGGGTCGCCGGGTCGCCGGGTCGCCGGGTCGCCGGGTCGCCGGGTCGCCGGGTCGCCGGGTCGCCGGGTCGCCGGGTCGCCGGGTCGCCGGGTCGCCGGGTCGCCGGGTCGCCGGGTCGCCGGGTCGCCGGGTCGCCGGGTCGCCGGGTCGCCGGGTCGCCGGGTCGCCGGGTCGCCGGGTCGCCGGGTCGCCGGGTCGCCGGGTCGCCGGGTCGCCGGGTCGCCGGGTCGCCGGGTCGCCGGGTCGCCGGGTCGCCGGGTCGCCGGGTCGCCGGGTCGCCGGGTCGCCGGGTCGCCGGGTCGCCGGGTCGCCGGGTCGCCGGGTCGCCGGGTCGCCGGGTCGCCGGGTCGCCGGGTCGCCGGGTCGCCGGGTCGCCGGGTCGCCGGGTCGCCGGGTCGCCGGGTCGCCGGGTCGCCGGGTCGCCGGGTCGCCGGGTCGCCGGGTCGCCGGGTCGCCGGGTCGCCGGGTCGCCGGGTCGCCGGGTCGCCGGGTCGCCGGGTCGCCGGGTCGCCGGGTCGCCGGGTCGCCGGGTCGCCGGGTCGCCGGGTCGCCGGGTCGCCGGGTCGCCGGGTCGCCGGGTCGCCGGGGGCAAGGTACCGGTGGGGGCGACGGGCACCCCGGCCGCCGTCAGGTCCTCCAGGTACCGCTTGTCGGTGTTCCACCGCACCACCCGAGCCGGATTCGCGAGCCTCGTCGCCTTGCCGCACCGCTCCGCCCACGCCACGACTCGGCCGCCCGCCGGCCGTAGTCCCACGTCGACCGGATGACGGCGAGGTCGTTGGCCGCCCAGTCCACCCCGGCGTCGTCCCAGAACACCGCGTCCGCCTCGGCCCCGGCCGCGCGCAGCGCCGCCGGCCGGACGGGCAGGTCACCGTCCGGCCGGCGTGCTGGCGGGGGTCATGGGTGACGAGGGCGACACGGGGCACGGCGGTCTCCACCTCATACGGCTCCGTCCGGCAGGCTGACCGCCGCTTGCGCAACCGCGACAACCCGTTTGACCTTCCCCCTCGGGGAAGCCCCAGCATCGGCGGCGGGAACGAGGAATCCGGAGGGTACGCATGGACGACGGCCTGCTGACCATCGGCACGTTCGCGAAGGCGTGCCGGCTGTCGCCCAAGGCACTGCGGCTGTACGACGAACTGGAGCTGCTGCGTCCGGCACGGGTCGACCCCGACACGGGATACCGGTACTACGCGGTCGACCAGTTGGAGCGGGCCCGGCTGGTGGCGTGGCTGCGGCGGATCGGGATGCCGCTGGCCCGGATCCGTGAGGTGTGCGCCCTCCAACCTGCCGCTGCCGCCCTGGAGATCCGCGCCTACTGGGCGCGGGTCGAGGCGGAGACGGCCGTACGGCGGGATCTCGCCGCGTTCCTCGTGGACCAACTGACGGACACACCGAGGAAGGACACCACCATGCTGGAACTGCGCTACTTCGCCCACTCGGACCGGGGGCAGGTCCGCCCCGAGAACCAGGACACCGCGTACGCGGGCACCCGGCTGCTCGCGGTCGCGGACGGCTGCGGGCCGGCGGGCGCGCACGCGAGCAACGCCGCCGTGGAGGCGCTGAAATTCCTGGACACCGAGGAGGTGCCCGCGGGCAACGTCCTCAACCTGCTGGAGGACGCGGTGCGGGGCGCGACGGAGGCGGTCAGGGACATCGCCCGGGGCGCGGACGGCATCGGCACCACCCTGACCGCCCTGCTGTGGACGGGCTCCCGTCTCGCCCTGGTCCACATCGGCGACTCGCGCGCGTATCTGCTCCGCGACGGCGGCCTCTTCCGTATCACCCACGACCACACGGTGGTCCAGTCGCTGATCGACGAGGGCCGCCTCACACCCGAGGAGGCCACGGCCCACCCCCAGCGCTCCCTGCTCCTGAAGGCCCTCCCGGCCGCCCCCGCGACTCCCGACCTCCGCCTCCACGACGCCCAGCTCGGCGACCGCTACCTCCTGTGCTCCGACGGCCTGTCCACCGTCGTCCCCGACGACCGCATCCGCACCCTCCTCGCCGCCGCCCCGGCCCCCGACGAGGCCGTACGCGCCCTGGTCGCCGAGGCGAACACGGCCGGCGGCCCGGACAACGTGAGCTGTGTGGTGGCGGACGTGGTGGAGGGGCCCTGGCCGGGGCCTGTATGAGCCCTGGTCAGGCCCCGGACGGGACCTGGGCGGGACCTGGTCAGGCCCTGGACGCGCCTAGCGTTCGTCCTCCGGCTCCCAGTCCAGCAGGCGGACCTTCGCGACCGTACGGACATGGCGGCGCATCGCGGAGGCCGCCTGTTTCGGTTGTCCGGCGGCGATGGCGTCGAGGATGGCCTGATGCTGTGCCAGGGAGCGGTGGGGCCGGTGGGGCTGGCGCAGGGACTCGGTGCGGCTCTCGGCGATCTGGTCGGCGATGGAGCGCATGAACTCGGCGAGGAGGCTGCTGTGGGCGGCCGCGGTGACCGCCGCGTGGAACAGGCGGTCGCCCTCGATCCCGTGACCGCCCGCCTCGATCTCCCCGGCCATGTGGGCGAGCGCGTCCCGCATCGCCGCGAGGTCGTCCTCCGTGCGGCGCTCGGCGGCCAGTTCGGAGAGCTTCGTCTCCAGGGCCTCGCGTGCCTCCAGGACGTCGGGGAGACGCCGGCGGCGTTCGACCATCTTCTCGACGGGCTCGGCGTCCAGGCTGTCTCGGACCAGGTACGTCCCGCCGCCGTGCCGCGCCTCCACCAGGCCCTGCACCTCCAGGACCACGATCGCCTGCTTGACCGAGGCCCTGCTGACCCCCAGCCGCTGGGCCAGGTCGCGTTCGGGCGGGAGGCGGTCGCCGGCCTTGAGGCCGCCCTCGGTGACGTACTCGCGCAGCCGGTCGAGCACCTGCTCGTACAGGCGCTGTCTGGTCATGGGGCGCAGGGCGCCGGTCACGGGCTCGGTCACGGGGTCCCCCTCTCGTCGGGAGCGTAACACCGGGCCTCGCCGTGGCCGAGTGGCTGAGCCAATTCGTGCGCGACCCCTTGACGGCGGCCCGCCGCGCGCCCACGCTAACCAGCCAACCGACTCGTAAGTGGCTCAGCCACTCGACCACTCGCCCGAAGAACCTCGATCCGCGCCGAAGTACCCCACGGCGCCCCCAAAGCGCCCCGAAGTACCCCCGCAACCACTCCGGGACCCAAAGACGGGAGCCCGTATGTCCCCCGAACTCATCTCGATCCTCGTCCTCGTCGTGGTGTTCGTCATCGCCACCACCCGTTCCGTCAACATGGGCGCGCTCGCCTTCGCCGCCGCCTTCGCGGTCGGCGAGCTCGTCGCCGACCTCGACGCGGACGGCATCTTCGCCGGTTTCCCCGGCGACCTGTTCGTCGTGCTCGTCGGCGTCACGTACCTCTTCGCCATCGCACGGGCCAACGGCACCACCGACTGGCTGGTCCACGCGTCGATCCGGCTCGTCCGGGGGCGCGTCGCGCTGATCCCCTGGGTGATGTTCTTCCTCACCGGCGCGCTCACCGCGATCGGCGCGGTCAGCCCGGCCGCGGTCGCCATCGTGGCGCCGATCGCGCTGAGCTTCGCCGCCCGCTACGGCATCAGTCCGCTGCTGATGGGCGCGATGGTGGTGCACGGCGCCCAGGGCGGCGGCTTCTCGCCGATCAGCATCTACGGCACGATCGTCAACGGCATCGTCGAGCGCGAGAAGCTGCCGGGCAACGAGATCGCCCTCTTCCTCGCCTCGCTGATCGCCAACCTGATCATCGCGGGGGTCGTCTTCGTCCTGTTCGGCGGGCTCAAGCTGTGGGCACGGGGAGCGGTCGCGCCGGACGCGGGCTCCGGCGAGGGCGACCTGCCAGACGGCGGTAGTGGCCCCCGTCCGTCCGCCAAGACCGGCGACGGCACCAGCCCTTCCGGCACCGCCACCGCCGTCGAGGCCCACCCCGACACCTCCGCCGGCCCGGGCGCCCCCGACGCCGGCCGCCTCAACCCCGCCCGGATCGCCACCCTCACCGCCCTGGTCGCGCTCGTCGTCGCCGTGCTCGCCTTCGACCTCGACGCCGGTCTGACCGCGATCACCCTCGCCGTCCTGCTGAGCGCCGCCTGGCCACAGGACAGCCGTACGGCGGTCGGGCAGATCGCCTGGTCGACGGTGCTGCTGATCTGCGGTGTCCTGACGTACGTCGGTGTCCTGGACGAGATGGGCACCATCACCTGGGCCGGCGAGGGCGTCAGCGGCATCGGCGTCCCGCTGCTGGCGGCCGTGCTGCTCTGCTACATCGGCGCGATCGTGTCCGCGTTCGCCTCCTCCGTGGGAATCATGGGCGCCCTGATCCCGCTCGCCGTGCCGTTCCTCGCGCAGGGCGAGATCGGGGCGGTCGGTATGGTCGCGGCGCTCGCGGTGTCGGCGACGGTGGTGGACGTGAGCCCGTTCTCGACGAACGGCGCGCTGGTGCTGGCCGCGGCGCCGGACGTGGACCGCGAGCGTTTCTTCAGGCAGTTGATGATCTACGGAGGGATCGTGGTGGCGGTGGTACCCGCGGTGGCGTGGCTGGTGATGGTCGTGCCGGGCTGGGGGTAGGACCGCAGACGGCAGCAGGCAACGACAGCGAACAGTTGAAGGAGTACGACGCGTGTCCTCTCTCTTCCCGGCCCTGACCGGCAGCCGGACCGACCGGCCCGCCCTGCGGTTCGGCGACCGGTCCCTGACCTACGGCGAGCTCGGCGCCGCCTGCGGCGCCCTCGCGGCGCGGATCGGCGGGGCGGGCCGGGTGGCCGTCTGGGCGACCCCGGCGCTGGAGACCGCCGTCGCGGTGGTGGCGGCGCTGGAGGCCGGTGTCGCCGCCGTGCCGCTCAACCCGAAGTCCGGGGAGAAGGAACTCGGGCACATCCTGGCGGACAGCGCCCCCTCGGTGGTATTGGCCGCTCCGGGAGACGAACTTCCGCCCCCACTGGCGGAGTTGGAGCGCATCGACGTCGACGTACGGGCCGGCGGATCCGCCCCCCGGCGCCGGGCGTCCGAGGACGACCCCGCCCTCGTCGTCTACACCTCCGGTACCACCGGCCCGCCCAAGGGTGCCGTCATCCCGCGCCGGGCGATCGCGTCCACCCTGGACGCGCTCGCCGACGCCTGGCAGTGGACCGGCGACGACGTGCTCGTGCACGGGCTGCCCCTGTTCCACGTCCACGGCCTGGTCCTGGGCATCCTCGGCCCGCTGCGACGCGGCGGATCGGTCCGCCACCTGGGCCGGTTCCGCACCGAGGGTGTGACGCGCGAGCTGACCTCCGGCGCGACCATGCTGTTCGGCGTCCCGACGATGTACCACCGCATCGCGGAGGCGCTCCCCGACGACCCCGCCCTGGCCGAGGCACTGGGCCGGGCGCGACTGCTCGTCTCCGGCTCCGCCGCGCTGCCGGTGCACGACCACGAGCGGATCACGGCCCTGACGGGGCAGCGCGTCATCGAGCGGTACGGCATGACGGAGACGCTGATGAACACGAGCGTGCGGGCGGACGGCGAGCCGCGCGCGGGCACGGTCGGCGTACCGCTGCCGGGAGTCGGGCTGCGGCTCGTGGAGGAGGACGGGACGCCGATCACCTCGTACGACGGCGAGAGCGTCGGCGAGATCCAGGTGCGCGGCCCGAACCTGTTCACCGAGTACCTCAACCGGCCGGACGCCACGGCCGCCGCGTTCACCGCCGACGGCTGGTTCCGCACCGGGGACATGGCCGTGCGCGATCCCGACGGTTACGTCCGTATCGTCGGCCGCAAGGCCACCGACCTGATCAAGAGCGGCGGTTACAAGATCGGGGCGGGGGAGATCGAGAACGCGCTGCTGGAGCATCCCGGGGTGCGGGAGGCCGCGGTCACCGGCGAGCCGGACGCCGACCTCGGCGAGCGGATCGTGGCGTGGATCGTGCCGGCGGATCCGGAATCGCCCCCGGCGGACGCCGAGTTGGCGGACCACGTGGCGAGCCGACTCGCCCCGCACAAGCGTCCCCGGGTGATCCACCACCTGGCCTCCCTCCCCCGCAACGACATGGGGAAGATCATGAAGCGGGCGCTGACCCGTGACTGACCGTCGGACCGCACGCGAGATCCTCGCCGCCGTCACCGACGACTTCACCGAGCTCCCCCACCCCGCCCGGGCCGCCAAGCCCGACGGCCCGCTCGCCTGGCAGGGCTACGACGCCTCGCGCGCCCGCGCCGCCGAACGCACCGGTGAGCAGGAGTCCGTCGTCTGCGGGACCGGGCACGTGGCGGGCACCCGGGCGGTGCTGATCGCGTTCGAGTTCGGGTTCCTGGGCGGCTCGCTCGGCGAGCGCACCGGCGACCGGCTGGAGGCGGCGTACACGTACGCCCGCGAACACCGGCTGCCGGTGGTGCCGTTGACGGCGACCGGCGGCAGCCGCATGCAGGAGGGCATGCTCGCACTCTCCCAACTCCAGCGCGTGGCCCGCCAGTCGGCGCTCACCCGGGAGGCGGGGCTGCCGCAGATCGCGGTCCTGCGGGACCCGACCACCGGCGGCGGCTGGGCCACCCTGGGCGCGGGCGCCGACGTCATCCTCGCGCTGCCCGGCGCGCAGGTCGGCTTCGCGGGCTCCCGGGTCCGGCCGCCGGACGCGGACCCGGCGGCGTACACGGCCGAGGCGCAGGTGGCGGCGGGCGCGGCCGACGCGGTCGTACGACCGGAGGACCTGCGCCCCGCGCTGGGCCGGTGGCTGGCGCTGCTGACGAGTCGGTCGACCGCCCCCGCCCCGGTCCCGCCGCCCCTCGGCGCGACGGACCTCCCGGCCACGGGCTGGGCCGCGGTCCAACGCGCCCGTTCCCCCCGACGCCCGCGCGCCGCACGCTACTTGGACGCCTACTTCACCCATCGGACGGCGATCAACGGCGACCGCTGCGGCGGCACCGACCCCGACGGCATGCTGTGCGGCTTCGGCGAGCACGAGGGCCGCACCGTCGCCTACGCCGCCCAGACCGGCACGGCGACCCGCCCCGCCGGCTACCGCACCGCCGCCCGCCTGATCCGCCTCGCGGACCGGCTCGGCATCCCGGTGCTCACCCTGGTGGACACCCCCGGCGCGGCCAACGACGCCGAGGCCGAACGGCAGGGCGCGGGCGCCGCGATCGCGGACCTGTTCGGCGCCGTGGCCAGCGCCCGTACGCCGGTCACCACGCTGCTGATCGGCGAGGGCGGCTCGGGCGGCGCCCTGGCCCTGGCGGCACCCGGCAACACCTGGGCCACGCCGGACAGCTACTTCTCGGTCATCGCACCCGAGCCGGCGGCGGCCATCCTGAAACGAACGCCGGCGGAGGCCGAGGCGACGGCGGACCAACTCCGCATCCGGCCTCAGGACTTGGCCGAACTGGGCCTGATCCGGCATGCGCCACGCGACCACTTCGAGGACCGTCCATAACAACAGAGCTGCTCGGTGCCGCCCGGGAGCAGTGAAAGAACACACGCCGGAACGGCGGGGGCGCCGCGGAGTTGAACGGTGCCATGGTGTCGGCCGGGGCCGTCGAGGAGCGGTCGGCGCCCGGCCGGTCTTCCGGTACCGTCCCCGCGGCCCACCTGTCGAGGGCCGCCCGCGAAGGGGTACCGGCTGCGAGATCACCGCCCGCGTCCCTCGCTCCGGTACTCGTTGCCGCCCGCTCCCTCTGACACAAACCCCCGTTCAGCGGCACCCCACCCGGCCCACCACAAGGCGCGCCCCCTCATCCGCCGCCGCACGATGCGTAGGAGGCCACCACCCGGCGGCCCACGGTCTGTGCTCTCGGGAGGACCTGCCATGACCGCCAGTCTGGAGCAGCTGCGCCGCTGTCACTTCGCCGTCGACCTGGGTGCGGCGAGGACGCGGGTGTACGTGAAGGGGGCCGGGCTGATCGTCGACCAGCCGTCCGCCGCCGCCGTGAACACCCGTACCGGCGCGCTGATCGCGGTCGGCGAGTTCGCGGAGAAGATGATGGGCCGTACGCCCGACTACATCCGTGTCGTCAGGCCCGTCTCCGGCGGCACGGTCGTCGACATCGAGATGGCCCAGCGCATGTTGCGGCACCTGCTCGGCGACAAGGTCCGCCGCGCCCTGCGCCGCAAGCCCCGGCTGCGGGCCGCGGCCTGCACCCCGCACGACGCCGACCCGCTGGCGCAGCGCGCCGCGATCGAGACGCTCGTCGGGCTCGGCGCCCGCCGCGTGGAGCTGGTCGACACGCTGATCGCCGCCGCGGTCGGCTGCGGACTGCCCGTCGAGCGGCCCGAGGCGACCATGATCATGGTGTGCGGGGCCGCGGCGACCCAGGTGGCCGTCCTCTCCCTCGGCTCGATCGTCGCCGCCGAACGCATCCCGGTGGGCGGCGAGGCCGTCGACCACGCGATCGTGCAGCACCTGCGCCACGAGCACGAGCTGATGCTGCCCAGCCAGTCGGTACGGCCGCTGCAACTGGCCCTCTCCGGCAACGGCCTCACCCCGCACGGCCCGGCCCGCACCGAGATCCACGGACGGGACGTGGCCACCGGCCTGGCCCGTTCCGTCCAGGTCGACACCGCCGCCGTACGGGACGCGATCGAGACCCCGCTGACCGCCGTGCTCGACGGCATCGGCCGGGTGCTGCGCAACTGCCCGCCCGACCTGGTCGCCGATCTCGCCGACCGCGGGATCATGATGGTCGGCGGGAGCGCCCTGCTGCCCGGCTTCGACCAGATGCTGCGGCACGCGACGGGCATGCCGGTGCACATCGCCGAACGGCCGGACGTGTGTGCCGCCCAGGGCCTCGGCTACATGCTGGAAGGAAAGATCGAGCCGCTGGTCCTGGACCCGCTGGCCACCTGAGCCGGTCCGCCGGCAGCGGTACGGCGGTGGCGTGGCCGTCACCAGTCAGCGAACGAACCAGCACCGCACCCGCGTGCCCTCCACACCCGTGTGCACGCGCACCAGGTCGGCGAGCAGGTTGACCATGAGCAGTCCCCGGCCGCCCCGCTGGTCGCGGGCGGCCGGCCTGCGGCCCGCCAGGGGGTCCATGAGGCGCCCCTTGTCGTGGACCTCGCAGATCACGTAGCGGTCGTCGGCCCACACCCGGAGCGTGCCCGAACCACCGCCGTGGACGACGCTGTTGGTGGTCAGCTCGGCGGTGACGAGCGCCAGGTCCTGCAGGCGGACGCCGGTCAGACCGAGCCGGGCGGCCAGGTCGGTGGCGATGTGCCGGGCCTGGGAGAGGGAGTCCGTGTCGTAGGTGAGGGCGGGCACGCCGGCGACGGGCGGCAGCGGTTCGTTGTAGCGGGCCACGACGTCCTCGGGGTCGTACGCCCCGCTGGCCTGTTCCGATGCCGCGCCCGCGTGGATGACGGTCGGGTGGGTGGCGTACGCGTCGGCGATGACCTTCGGGTCGAGGCGCCGGACGTCGTACGGACACAGGATGCTGACCGTGCGGCCCTGGAAGGCCGCGTTGATGAGCGCCTCGTGCTGGACGCAGGCGGGATACTCGGTCTCCGACCGGCCCGCCCAGATCGGCTCGCCGATGATCCGCACCCGTCGGCCGGGCGGCTGGGCGTCGGCGAAGGCGCGCAGCACGCCGGGGATGATCCGGCCGGGGTTGCGCCCGGCCTCCCGCATGTCCAGGAGCCGTACCGCGTCGGCGTCGGCGCCGAGGCCGTCCCGGATGAGCCGGAGGTTCTCGCCGGGCACGGCGACCGCGACGGGGTCGCCGGCGGCGAGGCCGTCACGCACGAAGGACACCGTGCCCGCGACGTACTCCTGCTCGTCGCCGTAGAAGAGGGCGGGGTGGACGAAGGGTTCGAAGAGTTCGGCCGCGGCACTCATGACATCGACACCTCGATCGCCGAAGGGTCGGGCCAGAACATCTCCAGCACGCGTCGCAGGGTGTGCGGCGGCTGATCCAGCACTATCCGCCGGCCGTCGCCCAGTTGCTGGGCGGCGGCAGCGAGCGCACCGGCTCCGGCCACGTCGACGAAGGTCACGGACGACAGCTCCAGGTAGTAGACATCCTCGTCCTCACGGACAGCCCGTTCCAGCACACTCCGCCACGCCGCGTGCGTCGCCAGGCCGACCTCGCCCGCCACGCGCAGCCCGCTGCGCCCGGCCAGGGGGGACACCGTCAGTTCCGGGGCCGCGGCCGCGGTTCCGGATGGTGTCAGGTACCAGATGTCCACGCCTTCTCCCCATTCTTCCCGGACGAAAGCGCCCATACCCAGGTCCCCACCTGACATTCCCGAGGACGGTGTGTAGTACGCCGTACGGCGGGCAGGCGCTCATTCAGCGCCGCCGGAGTCCACGGTACCGGCCCGGCGAGCGGGGGCACGCAACGTCATGAAACTGTCGGTGACCAGCAAGGCGGGGAGATGACCTCAGCGGCACACACACCTCTCGCGGGGCGGCTCAACGCCCTGGTGATCGAGAGTCGCGTGGACGCGGGCCGAGCGGTGCTCGTTCCGCGCGGGGACCTCATCCACGGATCCGCGGACATCCTGGCGAAGACGCTGGCGGAACTGCCGGACGGCATCAGCCGGTTGGAGCTGGACATGACCGCGGTGCTCTTCATGGACACGGCGGGGCTGGAGTTCCTGGAGACCCTCGGCGACTACGGCCGCCTGCGGGAGATACCGGTCGTGACCGTCAACTGGGACGGCCAGCCGCGCCGGATCCTGGAACTGGTCGGTCTGGACACCACGGACCCGCTGCACGCCTCGGACGGCGAATCCGCCCCCGAGCCCCACCACCCGGCCGCCCACTCGGCGGTGGCCATGGAACGCGCGGAACGGCTGAAGCAGCTCCAGGAGGAGGTCGACCAGCTTCGCCGGGCGATCGTCTCCCGGCCGGTGATCGACCAGGCGCGCGGCATCCTGATGGCCACCCACGCCTGCACCTCCGACGAGGCCTGGACCATCCTGCGCGAGGCCTCCCAGCTCTCCAACACCAAGCTCCGCACGGTCGCCGAGGTGGTCACCGCCAGCACCGGCACCGACGCCCCGCCGCCGCCGGAGGACGTACGCACGGCCCTGCGCACGGCCGTGACCCGGCACGGACGGTAGCGGGTTTGCGGTTTCGGCCAACTACGGCCTGCCGCCGGGCTCGCGCCCCCGGAACCGTCATGCGGCCTTGATCCGTTCCGCGGCCGGAGCATAGGTTCCCGCACATGACGAACCTTCGGATCGGCGTGATGTACGACCGCGACTGGGCCCCGGAGGGGCTGCCCGGGTTCGCACGGCAGGCCGAGGCGCTCGGTGTGGACGACCTGTGGGTGGTCGAGGACCTCGGCTGGAACGGCGGGGTGTCGGCGGCAGCCGTGGCGCTCGGCGCGACGGAGCGCCTGCGGGTGGGCATCGGCATCACACCGGCTCCGCTGCGCAGCCCGGCGTTGCTGGCGATGGAACTGGCGACGCTGGCCCGGGTGTTCCCGGGACGGCTCGTGGCCGGGATCGGCCACGGGGTGCGGGAGTGGATGGTGTCGGTCGGCGTCGCGCCGCGTTCACCGCTGGCCCTGCTGGAGGAGACGATCACCGCCGTACGCGCACTGCTGCGCGGGGAGAAAGTCGAGCTGGAGGGGCGGGAGGTGCGGCTGGACGGCGTCCAACTGGTGCACCCGCCCGCCGAACCGCCGCCGGTGGTCGCGGGCGTGGTCCGCCCCCGCTCGCTGGAGCTGTCCGGCCGGGTCGCGGATGGCACGCTGATCGCCGAGGGCCACGGCCCGCGGGACCTGGAGAACACCCGGGCGCTCACCACCAAGGGCGGAGCCGGGCCCGGCCACACCCTGACGGTGTTGTCCTTCTGCTGCGTGGGCGAGGACGCCGAGCAGGTGGCACAGACCCTGCACCCGCACACCGAGGGCCACGGCACCTGGCTCGGCCGCCCGCAGGAAGAGGTGTTCACCGTCTCCGGCAATCCCGCGCAGGCCGCCGAGCAACTCCACGAGCTGCGGACGGCCGGGGCGGACACCGTCGTCCTGCGCGTCATCGGCTCCGAGCCGCTCCGGCAACTGGAAGCCGTACTCAAGGCTTTCGGGCGCTGAAGGCTCGCCGGCGCGGAGGGTGCTGCGGGCTCTCCGCACGCCCTCTACGACAGCTCCGACAGCTCCGGCAGCGGTTGCGTCCAGTCCGGGTCCGCCCAGCGCCCGAGGTCGTCCGGGTCGGGAAGACCGCGGCGGTACGCCGGATCCTGTTGCCGCCGCAGGCGGACGCTCGCGTGGAACACCGCGTTCTCGGGCACGCCCCGGGGCCGCCTGCCCACGAGGAACCAGAGCGGGCCGTTGCGGTGCACGGGGGCGTCGGCGAACTCCTTGCTCAGCGCCGTCGCCTCGGCGTACGCGTCGCGCCGGAAGTCCAGGTCGTGGCGGACGCCGTCGACGATCCACTTGAGGGTGATGGTGGAGAGGAGCGGCTCGCCCTTCGCGTGGTCGAAGGTGCCGCCGACATCGGAGTGCACCCCGGCGAACCAGACCTCCTCCAGCGTGTCCCGGACCTGCTGCGGCCGGGGCTTGACGAGGTACTCGCGGTAGGGCCGGCGCCTCTCGTCGAGGGACA
This sequence comes from Streptomyces sp. Q2, assembly GCF_056820935.1. Lineage (NCBI taxonomy): Bacteria > Bacillati > Actinomycetota > Actinomycetes > Kitasatosporales > Streptomycetaceae > Streptomyces > Streptomyces sp. Q2. Next base: position 63,211 of record NZ_JBXEJE010000014.1, read on the forward strand.
CCGCGTGCCGGATGCGGGCGGCGTTGGGCAGGGAGCGGGTGTAGGGCCACCGCAGGTCGCCCAGGCGCAGGATGCCGGCCGCTTTCACGGTGTCCCACAGCCCCAGGTAGGTGACCGGCACGGCGTAACGCGAGACCTGCTTCGGGTCGTTGCGCTTGACCGTCTCCCACAGGGGGTCCGTGGTGGTGTGCCGGCAGAAGGCGTGCGAGAAGCGCGCGACCTCCTGCTGGCTTTGGACGATGTCGTGGTTGAAGGCGTACTTCGCCACGGCGTAGGGGACGAGGTTCTCCGTCCCGGGCCGCATCAGGCCCGGCTTGTTGAGCATCCCGACGAGCGCGCGGGCCGTGTAGGCGCCGCGGCTGAACCCGAAGACGTACACGCGGTCGCCCGGCTCCCAGTGCCGCATCAGGTACGTGTAGGCCTCGGCGAGGTTGGTTCTGAGCCCGGTCCCGAAGGCGAGGCCGCCGAGCCGGGAGAGCCGGTGGCCGAGAGGCCCGCGGGCGGTGGCCGACGACATGGTGCCGACGCCGGGGTCGTAGTAGAGGAGTTGGTCCGAGGGGGCGTCGGCCCTCAGCATCTCGTACAGCTTGACCACGTTCGTGGGGTTGCGGGCGCCGACCTGGTTGCCCGTTCCGTCGAGGCAGATGACGATCTTGCGTGGCATGACCGCTCCTCGCTAACCGACGCGCGGGGTGGACGCGCTGCGCGCCCCGGGGGGTATCTGCTGCTCGAACGCCGCCAGAGCGACAGGGCTGTCCGGCGGGGCGACCGCCATCATGCGGCGCCGCTGCGCCTCCGCCAGGGCGTCCCCGGCCGGTGTGCCGTGCCGGGCGTGGACGATGCGCACATGGCCGTCCCCGGAGCCCCGGCGGTCCACCGGTGCGACGCCCGCGTGGGTTCCGTCGGGCAGGGTGACCCACAGCTGGAAGTCGTCGAACTTGAAGAAGTCCGCGGACTTGGTCGGCCAGGGATAGTGGTGTTCGCCTGCCGCCTTGGGCAGCACGCCGGAGTGGTGGGGGTTGCTCATCGGCACGCACGCGTTGAAGAGCCCGTCGGTCCAGGCCTCGACGCCGTCGGCATCCGTGACAGGGGTGCTCAGGAGGGCGCGGGCGCGCTTGTAGCCGAGGGATTCCAGGGCCGGCAGCGTGAACGGGAAGGCGGCCACGAGGTCGGCGGCCTCCTGCCTGAGGCGCTCGACCTTCGCGGGGTCGGCGCAGAACTGCATGCTCCACTCGATGCCGACCCGGGCCCGGTACATGCGCCAGCCGCTGCCCGTCATGACCCAGAGGCTGCCGCCGTGGTGCATCTCCCAGGGGCCCGGCCCGTACGGCGGCTCGGCCTCGTCGGCGCTCAGCTCCTTGAGGATCTTCTTGGCCACCGTCTTGGCGGCCCGGAAGTGGCTGGACTCGGCGCGCTTGGGATGCTTGACGATGCGTATCTCCCAGGGGCGGGTCTCCCCATGGGTGTGGTCCACTTCGAGGACGGCACCCGCCCCCGGACCTGCGCCCCCCGGCGTTCTCACGGATCCGGCGTCTGCCATGGCCGGCCTCCTTCTGTCGGCGGCCCCGCACGCTACGCCGCGCTCGAGCGCCGCTGTCTCCATCGTGCAGCGGTCACCGGGCACCGTCGACTTCTGGCCGGCGGGGAGGTCAGGCCACGAGCCGGAGGACTTCGCCGAGGCCGCGGTCCCCGGCGCGCCGCCCGGCCGGGAGGTCGTGGCAGCCGACCTGTCGTTCGTCCGGCTCACCGGGTGGCCCGCGTGACGGAAGTGATCGAAGTACTGAACCCACGCCGAGGCTGGGTTAGCCTCGTCTCCTCGTTGACGAACTGGCGTACGGCGCACATCATTTCGGGGGTTCCGTGTCAGAAGATCGGCCGTTACCACCGCACACGGCGACGAGCGAGGCCTCCGCCCTGCGGCAGACCGGTGCCGCTCCGCTGAGCCCCGGCGATCCGGGCCAGGTCGGCCCCTATGTGCCGCTGGCACTGCTCGGCAGCGGCGGCATGGGCCGGGTCTATCTGGCCCGTCCCGTGGACGACAGCCCCGGCCTGGTCGCGGTGAAGGTGATCAGGCCGGAGTACGCGGAAGACGCCAGGTTCCGGCGCCGGTTCGAGCGTGAGGCACTGGTGCACGCCCGGCTGCGCACCCCGCACACCCCGAGACTGTGCGGCACGGGTTTCCGGGACGAGCTGCTGTGGATGGCCACCGAGTACCTCCCGGGGCTCGACCTGGCGGAGGCCGTACGCGAGGACGGCGCCCTGGAGACGGCCACGGTCTGGCGGCTGACGGCGCAGCTGGGGCAGGCGCTCGCCGACCTCGCCGCCGCGGGCATCGTGCACCGGGACCTGAAACCGTCCAACGTCCTGCTGACCGTGCGGGGCGCGCATGTGATCGACTTCGGCATCTCGAAGGCCGTGGACGCGAGCGCGATCACCGGCACGGGCAACCGGGTGGGAACTCCGGCCTACATGTCGCCGGAACACCTGAGGACCGGCCTCTCGGACACGGCCTCGGACGTGTTCTCGCTGGCCGGGACGCTGATCTACGCGGCGGCCGGGCGGGCTCCGTTCGGCGACGGCACGGGGGTCGACGTGATGCACCGGGTGGCGTTCGAGGAGCCGGACCCGAAGCTGCTCGGCGAGATCCTGACGGCGGACGCGGCGCTCGGCTCGCTGCTGTCCGCCTGCCTGGCCAAGGAGCCCGAGCGGCGGCCCACTCCCCAGGACCTCATCGACGCGGCCACGGCACACGCCGGGACGCCCGGCTGGGCCGAGCCGCTGGGCGCCAGGGTGCTGGCCCGGCAGCGGGCGTACGAAGTGCTGCAGCGCCTCCCGGCCGAACGCAGGGCGCGCCCACGGCCCCCGGACGAGCGGCACAAGGCCGCGCCGCCCGCGCCGCCCGCGCCGGAGAGCAGGCCCGCTCCCCCGGGTTTCGGACCTGCGGCCATGACGGCGGTTCCGTCCGCCGTCACCACCGTCACACCGCCGGAGCGGTCACATCCGACGGGATCCGGCACCCCGGCACGGCGAAAGCGGGTAACGGCCGCCGCCGTCATCGCCCTCTGCGCGGTGGCGGCCGGCGTCTTCGTGGTCACCCGCCAGGACACCCCCGCGACCGCGCACGGTCCGGGAGCCGGTACGACGGCCTCCGCCGGTTCGGTGCCCGGCGATGCCGCCGCCTCGCCGAGGCCCGGCGCCCCGGAAGGTGCCTCCGCCGAGGGTGCGCCGGGCAGGACCGCCGGCAGCGCCGCCGACACCGACGGGGACGCCTCGTCCCCTGCGGTCTCCGGCTCCCCCGACGCCGACACCGACCCGACGAACGATCCCGCCGCTCCCCCGGCCGAGCCCAGCGCCCCCGCCGACACCACCCCGTCCTCAGGCCCCGAATCCCCGGAACCGGCCACCCCGCCCTGGATCTCCGACTGCACCCACTACGCCGGCAGCGGACGCACGAGCCAGGGGGACAGCGGCAAGCGCGTGCTGCAGGTTCAGTGCATGCTGACGAAACGCGGTTACGGCGTGGGAGGAAGCGGCGTGGACGGCGAGTTCGGCTCCGAAACGGACGCCGCGGTGCGGAGCTTCCAGAGCGACGCGGCGCTGGACGTCGACGGCATCGTGGGCCACGACACCTGGGCCGCCCTCCGCAGCACGCAGTGAGTGGCCGGAGCGCAGGGGCCGGGGCGGGGGCCGGTCCGTCAGCCCTGGACCAGCTCCAGGACTCCGCCCGCCGGCAGCCGACTGTCCGACCCATCGGCCGTCGGCCTCCTCTTGTCGATCGCTTGCCAGGTGTGCAGATACTCGGCGAGCGATCCGACGTATCGCCTTGCGAACCCCTCTTCGAACCCAGCGGAGCTTTCCCTTGGCAGACCGCGCCGTACGCCGACGCCGTCAGGCTTTGTTCCTCCTGTTCTTTCTTCCAGGCATCGCCATCTCGTCCTGGGTCACGCGCACCCCGGACGTCCGCGACCAACTGGGCTTGTCGACCGGTCAGATGGGTCTGGTCCTGTTCGGTCTGTCCGTCGGTTCCATGATCGGCATCCTGTGTTCCGGCCGTCTCGTGTCCCGGTTCGGCACCCGGCCGGTCATCACGCTCGGCACTCTCCTGATCATCGCGGGCACGGCCGTCGTCGGTGTGGGCAGCGCCGTACGGTCGGCGCCCCTGGTCACCGCGGGACTGGCCCTGTTCGGCGCGGGCATGGGCGGGGGCGAGGTGGCGGTCAACGTGGACGGCGCCGACGTGGAGCGCATCACCGGGACCGCGGTGCTCCCCACACTGCACGGCTGCTTCAGCCTGGGCACGGTCGTCGGGGGTTCGGTCGGAATGGCCGCCACCGCCGTCGCGTTCCCCGTCCACTGGCATCTGGCCGTGGTCGCCCTGGTCGCCACGGGGATTCTGGTCCACGCCCTGCGTGCCGTTCCCGCCGGTGTCGGCATCAGCGCCGTGGCGTCGACGCCGGGGCCGGGAGCGGGGGCAGGGGCGGGGGCGGCGCAACGGTCCAAGCCGCAGGTGTGGAAGGACCGGAAGCTGCTGCTGATCGGTGCCATCGTGCTGGCCATGGCGCTGGCCGAGGGCGCCGCCAACGACTGGCTGCCGCTGCTCATGGTCGACGGCCACGGTCTCGACGCCGCGATGGGCTCGCTCGTCTTCGTGGGGTTCGCGGCGGCGATGACCCTGGGCCGTTTCAGCGGCCGGTTCTTCCTCGGTCGTTTCGGGCGGGCCGCCGTCGTGCGCGCCAGTGCCGTCTCCGGAGCCGTCGGGCTCCTCCTGGTCATCTTCTCCGACAACGCTGTCGTAGCGGCAACGGCCGTACTCTTCTGGGGACTCGGGGCCTCCCTCGGCTTCCCGGTGGCCCTGTCGGCGGCCGGCGACTCGGGCCCCGACCAGACCGCCCGCGTCTCGCTGGTCGCCGTCATCGGCTACGTCGCCTTCCTCGTGGGGCCGCCCACCCTCGGGTTCCTGGGCGACCACTACGGGCTGCGGTCGGCCATGGTGGTGGTTCTGGTGTTCGTCGCTTCCGCCATCCTCATCGCACCCGCCGCCGACACCCGTGACCGCACCTCCGCCGCGGTGGACGTGGCCCAGCGCACGCGACCGAGCACAGATCCCGCGGGACAGCCCCAAGGAGACCGCACTTGAGCGCGCGGAGATCATCGCCCACCGCGGTGGCTGCGTTCAGGCCGCGAGCCGGTCGAGCGCGTCGTCCAGCGTCGTCGCGGCCATGATGAGGGAGAGATGGGTGAAGGCCTGGGGGAAGTTGCCCAGTTGCTCTCCGCTGGGGCCGATCTCCTCGGCGAACAGGCCGACGTGGTTGGCGTACGTCTGCATCTTCTCGAAGGTGTAGCGGGCCTGCGGGAGGCGCCCCGCGCGGGCGAGGGCGTCGACGTAGAGGAACGTGCACAGGCTGAAGGTCCCTTCGGAGCCGCGCAGTCCGTCCGGGGAGGCCTCGGGGTCGTAGCGGTAGACGAGGCTGTCCGAGACGAGGACGCGGTCCATGGCGTCGAGGGTGTTGAGCCAGCCGGGGCTGCGGGGGGACAGGAATCCGACGCGGGGGGCGAGCAGCAGGGAGGCGTCCAGGACGTCGCCGCCGTAGTGCTGGACCAGGGCCTGTTCCTTCTCGTTCCAGCCGCGCTCCATGACCTGTTCGAGGATGGAGTCCCGGGCCCGGGTCCACAGCGCGGTGTCGGCCGGCCTGCTGAACTCGGCCGCCAGCTTGAGGCCGCGGTCGAAGGCGGCCCAGCACATCACCCGGCTGTAGGTGAAGTCCTTGCGTCCGCCCCGGGTCTCCCAGATGCCCTCGTCGGGCCGGTCCCAGGAGTCGGCGAGCCAGTCCAGGGTGGCGGCCAGGCCCTTCCAGCCGTGATAGCCCGTCTGTTCACCGACCTCGCGGCCCTCGGCCAGCGCGTAGAGGGCCTCGCCGTAGATGTCGAGCTGCAGTTGGTCGGAGGCGGCGTTGCCGGCCCGGACCGGAGAGGAGCCGCGGTAGCCCTCGAAGTGGTCCAGGATCTCCTCGGTCAGATGGGGGTCGCCGTCGACCCGGTACATGATCTGCAGGGGTTCGTCGTCCGGTCCCTCGCGGGCGCGCAGGCGGTCGCCGAGCCAGTGGGTGAAGCGGGTCGCCTCCTCCACGAAGCCGAGGTCGAGCAGGGCCCGCACCGACAGGGAACCGTCCCGCACCCAGGTGTACCGGTAGTCCCAGTTGCGCTCGCCGCCGATCTGCTCGGGCAGCCCCATGGTGGCGGCGGCGACCGGCGCGCCCGTGGGCGCGTAGGTGAGGAGTTTGAGGGTGATGGCCGAGCGGTGCACCATCTCCGTCCAGCGGCCGTGGTAGCGCGAGGTGCGTACCCAGCTCTGCCAGAAGTCGACGTTCTCCCAGAGCTCTTCGGTGGTCTTCTCGATGGTGGGCGGCGGTGGCGCCGGTCCACCCGGCGGGCACACGGTGAACACCATGACGGCCGTCTCTCCGGCATGGAGGGTGATCGTGCCGAGGACGTCCTGCCCGTCCCGTTCGAGGGGGATGCTGCCCTGCAGATACGCGGTCGTCCCCGGGGCCCGGAACGTCGCCGTGTCACGGTCCAGGTCGAGTTCGTGGGTGGCTCGCGCGTAGTCGAATCGCGGCCGGCACTCGAGGCGGAAGCGCACGGTGCCGCGCACCGCGCGCACGACACGCACCAGGCGGTGCCGGTCACTCGCCGCCGTCCCCGTGTGGACCGGCATGTGGTCCAGGATCTCGCCGACTCCGTCGGGTGACAGGTAGCGGGTCACCACGACGGCGGTGTCCGGGTAGTAGAGCTGCTTCCAGGTCCCCTCGGAGTGCTCGGGCGCGAGGAGGAAGTAGCCGCCGCCCTCGTGGTCGAGCAGGGCGGCGAAGACACTGGGCGAGTCGAACCGCGGTGCCGCGAACCAGTCGATCACGCCCTGGGACGACACGAGAGCGGCGGTCTGCAGGTCCCCGACGAGCCCGTGGTCGGCGATGGGCGGGTAGCGGTCCATGGCGGTCTCCTCTTCAGGCTGCCCGCGCGGTCACCCGCCCGGTGCGGACGGCGTCGACGAGTGCCTGGTGGTCCTTCTCGTTCTGGTCGGCGTAGCGCTCGGCGAACGTCACCAGGGCCCGGTCGAAGGAGTCGCCGCCGCCCAGGTAGGCGGCGATGGCGATCCGGTCGCCCGACCTCGCGTGCGCGCGGGCCAGCACCGCACCGCACAGCTCGCCGAAGGTCCGCATGCCGGCCGGCACCATCGACTCGGGTTCCGCGATGCCCTTCCAGTCGCGCAACTGCCGTACGTAGAAGTCCCGTCGGCGGCCGTCGATGCCGTCGACCCGTTCCCAGCCGAGGAAGATGTCGCTGGTGGCCTGCATGAGCCGCTGGCCGCAGACCACACGCTCGCCCTGCGTCCGGAAGCCTGCGGCGCCGGCGAAGGGCGCCAGTACCGACCGGTCCGCCTCCTTGGCCTGGAGGAGCAGGGGATCCGTGTCGTCCCTGCCCAGCAGGAGCACGATCCAGCAGCGGGTGCCCACGCTGCCGACGCCGACCACCTTGCGGGCCATGTCGGCGACCCGGTACTGCTCCAGCAGGTAGCGCCGGTCCCACTGCAGGGTCTGGCCGTAGTGCTCGATCAGCCGGTGGATCTCCTTCTCCAGGGCGCCGCGTTCGACATCCGGAAGCAGGTCCTGGATCGGCGTGATCAGGGGCGGATCCGCGGCGATGCGGATCTTCCCGTCGACGACACGGGTGAGTTTGTCGAAGGCCTGGAGGCTGTCCCGGGTACGTGCCTTCGACACGGCCCCCGACCAGCGGTCGCGGGCCCGCCGGCTCAGCTCCGGGGCGAACTGCTCCCGCACCCAGGCCTCGTCGAACTGGGCGTACCAGACGGGGAGATTGCCCATCGTGGCGAAGCGTCGCATCCACTCGCGGTAGGAGCGCACGGTCGCCCGTACGATGCCGGCCCGCTCCTTGGTGCTGAAGCCGTTCGCCCGGCCGGCGATGACGAAGCTCGCGGACAGGCGCTTGACGTCCCACTCCCACGGGCCGGGCAGTGTCTCGTCGAAGTCGTTGATGTCGAACATCATGCGGCGTTCGGGCGAGGCCAGCAGCCGGAAGTTCAGCAGGTGCGCGTCCCCGCACAGCTGTGTCCTGATGCCGGAAGTGGGGGTGCCGGCGAGATCCGCGGCCATGATGCCGGCGGCTCCCCGGTAGAAGCGGAAGGGGGACTCGGTCATCCTGCCGTAGCGGATCGGCACGAGTTCGGGGACCCGCGTCGCCGACTGCGCCTCGATGACGTCCACCGGGTCGGGCCGCTTGCGCGTGGGAGCGAACTCGGCGTGGCTGGAACGGGGTACGGACGACCGGGCGGCCTTTCCGAGTGCGGCTCGCTCGCGCGGGGTGCGGTTCCTGGTGTCGCCGCCGGCCAGGGGGCTGGTGGAGTTCATTGCAGCCGCTCCGCGATGTGGTCGCCGACGCGCAGGGCGTTGGCGATGGCGGTCAGCGAGGGGTTGACCGCTCCGATGCTCGGGAAGAAGCTCGTGTCGACGACGTAGAGGTTGTCCAGGTCGTGGGCCTTGCAGTTGACGTCGAGAGCGGAGCTTTCGGGGTCCACGCCGAAGCGGACGGTGCCCGCCTGATGTGCGGTGGCGCCGATGGGCATGCCCTTGTGCAGGTAGATGCTGTGCGACAGGAGATGGTGTTCGTGCATGCCCAAGTGGCTGAGCATGCCCTGCAGTTTGTGCCGTAGGCGTTTCAGCCCGGCGATGTTGTTCTTCTCGTCGAGGGCCAGGTGGATGCCGCCGTCCCGGTCGAGGGTGACGCGGTTCTCGGCGACGGGCAGGTCCTCTCCGCACAGCCAGAAGTCGACCGCGTGGTGGGCGAGCACCTCGAAGGGCATGTCGGGGGTGACGGCCCCGGCCCAGCGGGGCGCTTCACCGTGGATCTGCTCGGAGTCGGACTTGCCCAGCATCTGGATGCCGCCGAGGGGATAGTCCCAGTCGTCGGAGCCCAGGTACCAGTCGTGCAGGGCCAGGGTTTTCTGGAACCTGGTGTCGTTCGGCTCCTTGGAGACGGCCATCAGGGCCAGGTTGTTGTGCCGCATGTAGTGCCGGCCCACCACGTCCGAACTGTTGGCCAGGCCCCGCGGATGCCGGTCGTCCGCCGAACGAAGCAGCAGGGCGGCGGAGTTGACGGCGCCGCAGGCGACGACCACGATGTCGGCGCTGAACTCCGCGGTTGAGGCGTCCCCGTCCCCCACGGTCGCGACGACCGAGGTGACACTGCCGCCGGTCGCGTCCGTGTCGAGGCGTCGCACGTTCGCATGGGTGACCATCTCGACGTTGGCGTGTTCGAGGGCGGGGTCGACGCAGATGACCTGGGCGTCGGACTTCGCGCCGACCAGGCAGGGGAAGCCGTCGACGCGGTCGCAGCGGATGCAGGCGCTGGTCCGGGTGGCCCGGCCCCGGTCGTCCTGGGTGAGGTCGACCCCGATGGGGAGGTGGAAGGGGTGCAGGCCCTGCTTCTCCAGGTCGTGGCCGAGTTGCTGGATGCGCGGCTCGTGCTGGACCGGCGGGTGGGCGTACTGGGCGCTGGTGGGGCCCTCGGTCGGATCCTCGCCGTGCCGGCCGTGGACGCGATAGAGGTGCTCGGCCTGCGTGTAGTACGGCTCCAGGTCCTCGTAGCTCAGTGGCCAGGCGGGGGACACGCCGTCGTGGTGACGGAGTTCGCCGAAGTCCTCGGGGCGCAGGCGGAAGAGGGCGGCGCCGTAGAACTTGGTGTTGCCGCCCACGTAGTAGTTGACCTCGGGCGGGAACTGGTTTCCGTCCTTGTCGTACCAGAACTCCGGGGCGCGGTACTTCCCCTTGACGAAGACCGCGGTGGATTCCCAGTTGTCGCGTTCGCGGGGCAGGTAATCACCGCGTTCGAGAAGGAGGATCCGTTTTCCGGTGGGTGCCAGCCGGTGGGCGATGGTCCCGCCGCCCGCGCCGGTTCCGATGATGATGACGTCGTAGTGCTGCGCGTCGGTCATGCCGGCCACCGTCCTCGGAACGTGCTCCGGTCCCGCCGATCGAAAGGGGGGTCAGTCCGACCACCAACGTATCTCCGGGGCATGACTCCGGCGAGTTGGGCTATTCGGGTGAGCCGAGGCGCCGGGACACGGCGGGTTCCCGCGCGATGACCGCGCCGGCGGTGATGCCGACGGCCACCACGACGCAGAGGCCGATCAGCCACGACAGCAGGGTGAAGACCGCCCCCAGCGACCCGTACCGTTCCAGGCTGCGGTTGAGCACGGTGGGTACGTACAGCTTGGCGATCACCGTCAGCGCGGCCATGGCCGCCCCGGCGAGGACCGCACCGGGCAGCAGGGGCAGCCAGGGGACACGTCCGACCAGCAGCAGGTGCTGGGTCCACCACCAGACGCCCACCTGGAGGACCAGCAGACACGGCAGCCCCAGCCACAGCCCGAGGCCGAATCCGTCCCGCACCGGTCCCTGCAGCACGAGCACGGCCAACCAGACCGTGATCCACACCAGCCATCTCCAGGCGGCGATCCGGGCCCCCGCGCTCGGCAGGCGCCAGGCGCGTTGGCACAGCCGCTGCATCGCACGGCTGCACGCGGTGGCGGAGATCAGCACCATCAGCCCACTGACCAGCCCGGTGCTCTGCTGCAGACTTTCGGGATTGCTCTCGTAGATCAGCTTCAGCTGCTGGTCGGCGACGCCGTTGATGCCGAGGACGCCGTGCACCGAGTCGACGATCTGGTCACGGACGGCCTGCGGGGCGAAGGCGGCGACCAGGAAGAGCAGGGGAACGGCCGTCAGGAAGGCCTGGGCCGCCAGCCGGGTCGCGGAGTCCAGCAGGTTCACGGCGATCAGGTGGGAGGTGAGGCGGGTGATCACCGGGAAGCGCTGCTCGGAGGCGCTCCGCAGCCGTAGCAGCCGGGCTCGCAGATGCGCCGCCCGCTGTGCCACCGCCTCGCTCAGCTCGCTGGGCGACCGCATGCCCCCACCCTGCGGCAGGTACCGGGTCCTCGCACGCCGAGTTGCCGGGCTCGGGGACCGCCGTGTTAATGGATGGGCGACTGTCGGGGCGACCGGCCGGCGCACCGCACCGCACCGACCCGCGGAGGTCCGGATGGACATGATCCATGTCCGAGCGGTGTGCCCGCCGGATCTCACGGAACGCGCCATGGCCCTGCTGAGCGCCGAGCCGTGCGCCCTGAACCTGCTCCTGCACACAGGCACCGTGCGCAATCCCGACGGTGACGCCATCGAGTGCGACGTCCTGACCGGAGCCGCGAACGAGGTGCTGAGAGGGCTGCGGGGCCTCGGACTGGAACGCCGTGGCTCCATCGTCCTCGATCCGGTGGACACGGCGTTCTCGGAGCGCGCGGCCACGACCGGGGCCAAGGAACTCGGGGCCCAGTTGCGCGCCCCCGTGTGGGAACAGGTCGAGGCCCGGATCCGGGCCGAGGGCAGATACCCCCCGAGCTTCTATCTCTTCCTGGTCATCGCCGGACTCATCGGTGCGGTGGGCATCATCACCAACTCCCAGATCCTCATCGTCGCGGCCATGGTGGTCGGACCCGAGTACGGCGCCATCACCAGCATCGCGCTCGGCATCGACCACCGCGCCCGGCCGAGCATCGAGCAGGGCCTCATGGCGCTGCTCGTGGGCTTTGTGCTGGCCGTTGCCGCGACCTTCCTCTTCGCCCTCCTCGTCCGGGGCTTCGGGCTGCAGCCGGAGGCCTTCGAACGGGGGCTGCGACCCGTCTCGAACCTGATCAACACCCCCAACTTCTTCTCGGCCGTGGTGGCGGTGCTGGCCGGGGTCGTCGGCATCGTCTCGCTGGCCGAGGCCCGGACGAGCGCACTGCTCGGCGTCTTCATCTCGGTGACGACCATTCCGGCGGCGGCCGACATCGGGGTCTCGACGGCGTTCGCCAGCTGGGACGAGGCCTGGGGTTCGCTGCTCCAACTGCTGCTCAACATCTTCGTACTGATCATGGTCGGCACCGGCACGCTCAAGTGCCAGCGGGCGATCTGGCGCAGGGTGGGCGCACGCCGGCACGAGCGCGCGGTCAGGCGGCGGGGGTAGTGGCGGACGGCTTGTCAGGAGTGCCGCTGTCCAGGAACTCGCGGATCGCGAAGGCGATCAACACGATCACCAGCGTCCACAGCACGACCCCCACGGTCGGGTAGTCCCAGGCGAACAGGACGATCGCGGCGACCGCCAGGATCACGCCGCCGATCCACCGCTTGAAGCGGTGGACGAAACGGCCGACCGCCCCCAGCCGGAGCCCCGCCGACACGCAGACGTCCCGCAGGGCGCCGACGGCCTTGCGGCAGCCCGTACGGGTGAGGACGGCGACCCGGGACGGCCCCACGAGGAAGGCACCGATGGCCGTCACCAGAGCGACCGCACCGACCGCCCGCACGCCGGCCCGCAGGAACCTGACCAGCGCGTCGAACACCGCGCCGGCCGCGGCGTCGGAGGCCCCGGCGGGCAGATGGTCGAGGTAGACGGCTCGTAGGACGGTGAGCGTGATGCCGAGCAGCAGCATGGCGGCGAACACCCCGAGCGCGGCCCCGATCAGGGCCCGGCGGCGGTGGACGGCCAGGTAGACGCCCGCGGCGGCGATCAGTACGACGATGAGGGGGAGCCAGCTGCCGAGGATCTCCAGCACCCTCAGGTACCACTTGATCTCGTCGACGTCCTCCGACGCGAACACCACGAACTGCGTGTGGACTTCCGGGATACGAGCGGCCGGCTCGAAGCCCGCGTTGACCAGCCGCTCCTTGACCTGGGCCACGATCGGTCCCACGTCGATGGCGACCTGACCGTCCTTGACGGTGACCGCGCTGTCGGACTCGCCCGTGAGGGCCTTGTCGAACGCGCTGTGGGCTCTGCGGTTCGCGCTCACCCAGACGGTGTCGAAGGCACTGCTGGAGACCACCCGCTCCACGGTGCCGCTGACCAGGCTCTTCAGACCGCTGGTGATCGGACCCTTCAGGTTGCCGAGCAGTTCGGCCGCCTTCGGCGGGACCCCCTGCTGCTGCGCCGCCCGCTCCAGGTCCTGGACGAGTTTCTCCACGTCGACCTGCGCCAGGACGGCTGTGGTGACCCGGTTGGTGATCGCCTTCTGTACGTCCGGATTGCTCGCCAGCGGCCCGACGGTGGCAACGTAGCGGTCCGTGTCCCGCACGATGCTGTTCGCCCAGACCGAGACGACGGCCAGCAGCGACAGCAGCGAGGCGAGGAGAATCAGCAGGGCCGACCCCGTCGACCGGAACCAGTGGTGCCGGGCGGCCGGCGACCGGCCGGTGCTCTCCAGGGCCCTCACCCTGTGCCGCAGCTCGTCCAGTTCGTCGCGTTCCCGCGCCGAGGCCCGCTGGTCGCCGGACGGGTCGGCGGGGGGCTTGTCCGGGTCCGGTGGAGGTGTGCTGCTCGTCATGGTGACAGGAGACCCGCGCCGCTCCGGCCCCGCGACCTGGACGGGTCTGACGGGTTGACTCCGTACTGAGGTGCGGCGGCTTCCGTCCGGTGATGCAATGGCATCGGAAGCACGGGGAATTCTCCATGTCATGATCACCCAGGGGTGAAGCCATGAGCGATGAATCCGCTGAAATGATGGGCCCGATCGACTATCTGGTCGTCGAATTCCCCGGCAACCGAATGACGGGCGAGGGATTTCCCCTCCTTGTCGACCTGGTGGACCGCGGTCTCATTCGGATCCTCGATCTGCTGTTCGTCAGGAAGGCCGAGGACGGATCCGTGGTCGGCCTGGAAATCGCCGACCTCACCGGCGACGGCGCTCTGGACCTGGCCGTCTTCGAGGGCGTCTCCTCCGGCCTGCTGGGCCAGGACGACATCGAGGAGGCGGCGTCCGCCCTGGAACCCAACACCTCCGCCGGGATCCTGATCTACGAGAACCTGTGGGCCGCGCCCTTCGCCACCGCCCTGCGACACGGCGGCGCACAGCTGGTCGCCTCCGGGCGGATCCCGGTACCGGCCGTCCTGGCCGCACTGGACGCCATCGATCCAGAGCAGCCGACGACGTAACGACTCCGCCAAGCTCCTGGGCCTCGATCGTCGTTTTGCTCGCGGGTGGTGATCCGTCGGCGGTCGATCCGGGGCGGGCCCTGCGGGCGGCGGGGCTGAACGTGGTCATGTGGGCGGGGCGTGAGGAGGAGCGCGACAGCCTCCGCGCCGCCGAGATCGAGCTCGCCGCCGGAGAGTTGTTCGCCTCCGCCACCGGTGCGGGCGCGGAGCGCGAAGGCCTCACAGGGGTCCTCCTCCTCACCGAGGAGGCCACGGACCTCGACCGCAGCGTCGAAGGCACGTCCACCTGGGCCGCCTGTGGAGAGCCAGGGGGTCATCGCCCCTACTCCGGGGGCCGCATACTCTTCGGTCCGGCCCGGCCGGCCCCGGACCGGCACGCCGCCGCGCCCTCGGCGCGCGCATCGTGCCGCGTCGCGTGGACGGCCCTCTTCCGGCCGGACACCGGTTGGCCGGACACCGGTTGGCCGGACACCGGTTGGCCGGACACCGGTTGCTGGTCCTCGTGCGGGGTGGCCGGCTCCTTGCTGTCACCCGGACCGAGGGCCCTGCACCGCGACCGGGAGACGTCTTCGTACTTTCTGGGAGTCTGACCGCTCAGCGGGGCGTGTGCTCGCCGAAGCGGATGACGGCGGCCCGCACCCGGGGGAGGTTCACCGGAAGGTCGGCTGTGGCGTCCATGGTCGCTCCCGGCTCGTCCGGTTCCAGTGGCTCCAGCGTCTCGAACTGCGAGTCGACCAGCCGGGCGGGCATGAAGTGACCGGTGCGCCGGGACACGCGGTCCCATGCCGTGTCCCGGTCCAGGGCGAGGTACAGGCACCACAGCCGTGCGCCCGCGGCCGCGCGGAGTTCGTCGCGGTAGGCGCGCTTGAGGGCCGAACAGGCGACGACCAGCCCCTCGTCGGCCTCGGCGGAGTGACGGATCCGGTCGGCGAGGGCACGCAACCAGGGCTCGCGGTCGGCGTCGTCCAGTGCGTGGCCGGCGCTCATCTTGGCGACGTTCGCGGCGGGATGGAAGTCGTCGCCCTCGACGAACGGCAGTCCCAGCAGCCCGGCGACCGCCTTGCCGACGGTCGTCTTCCCGGACCCCGTCACGCCCAGGACCAGCACGATCGGCGATCCCCGGCCGACTGCGGCTGCGACGGCGGCTCCGGCCCCGGTCACCGCTTTTCCGGTTCCCGGCCGGCCGCCGTCTGCCGCGGATCCGCCTCGGTGAAGGGCTGGAGGGGCCCGCGGATGTCCAGCCTGCAGAAGTGGTCGGTCGCGTTGTTCACATGGGCCTCGGGGGCTCGTACCGGATGACCGACCCGGAACGGCGGGACGACTAATCCATGCGAGCCTCCCGGCCCTTTCCGACGCACAGCGCCCAGATGACGAAGGCGTCCACGGCGATCAGCACGATGGCCCACACGGGCTGGTACGGAAGCCACATGAAGTTGGCGATCATCGCCAGGCCGGCCAGGGCGATTCCGACGACCCGGGCCCACGTCTCGCCACGGAACACGGCGGCACCCGCGAGGACCACCAGAACGCCAAGGGCGAGATGGATCCAGCCCCAGCTCGTCAGATTGAAGTTGTAGACGTAGTTGCGGGTGGCGACGAAGACGTCGTCCTCGGCGATGGCGGCAATTCCCTGGAATATCGCCATCAAGCCACCGAAGATCATCATGACCCCGGCAAAGCCGGTCCAGCCGGCCACCCACGCCCCTCCGCTGCCGCTCCTGGCGCCGTGTCCGTGGTGCATTCCGGTCGTGGTCATTTTCGGGCTCCTCCCGCGTAGACCTCGCCACTTGATGTGGCCGCATGGCCACATGGCCCACACATCAGCTTGCCACGAGAATTACGGACCGGCAGAACATCAGGTTTTACGCCGGGCAGCCCGAGGCCGAGATGCGAGGAAGTCCATACGGTGATCCAATGGGAGGGTCCGATGTGCCGACAATTGCCGTCGGCCGGGGATTTGTTTGCCTCGCAGGCTTGTGTCGCGGGTTTGTTTTCGCAGGCTTGTCCCCCATGCCTGTCGCGCATGCGTCATTCGAGAAGGGAATCGCCGTGCCAGGTCTCCTCCGCGGGGTCGCCCGTACAGCCGTCGTGGCCGGTACGGCGACCGCCGTGTCGAACCGTGTGTCCCGCCGCCAGCAGGGGCGATGGGCCCAGCAGGAGTACCAGGAGGCGCCGCCGCAGCCCGTGGCATCCGTCGCGCCCCCTCCCGCCCCGCCGCCCGTCGACATGAGCAGCAAGATCGACCAACTCAAGCAACTCGGGGAGCTCAAGGCTCAGGGCGTCCTCACCGAGGCCGAGTTCGAGGACCAGAAGAGCAGGCTGCTCAACTCCTGACCGACACCGACACCGAGACCGACACCGACACCGAGCCCGGGGCGGCGCCCGCCGCTATGCGTCGCCGCCGCTCACGGAGCCCGCCAACCGGTTGACCTCCATGGCGTGGCGAGGGTCGCCCTTTGGGGCGGCTGAGACGATGCGCGCATGGCTCCCGGGGCAGGCACTGCTGACAGTCCGGCAACGGCGCGCGTCGTCCTGCTGACACTCGCGGCCGGTCAGTTCCTGATGGCGCTCGACAGTTCGGTCATGAACGTGTCGATCGCGACGGTGGCCGACGACGTGGGCACGACCGTGACGGGTATCCAGGGCGCCATCACGGCCTACACCCTCGTGATGGCGATGTTCATGATCCCCGGCGGCAAGGCCGGCGCGCTGATCGGCCGCAAACGCGCCTTCATGATCGGTTGCGGTATCTACGGCTGCGGCTCCCTGGTCACGGCGCTCGCCCCGAACCTGCCCGTGCTGCTGATCGGCTGGGCGTTCCTCGAGGGGATCGGAGCGGCGCTCATCCTGCCCGCGATCGTGACGCTGGTGGCAAGCAACTTCCCCGTGAAACGCCGGCCCGCCGCCTACGGACTCGTCGCGGCCGCAGGGGCCGTGGCGATCGCGCTCGGGCCGCTCATCGGCGGTGTCGCGACCACGTACTTCTCCTGGCGGTGGGTCTTCGCGGGTGAGGTGCTGATGGTGCTCGGCATCCTGGCGCTCGCACGCCGCATCACGGACGCGCCGATCGGCGAACGTCCGCGCATCGATCTCGTCGGCGTCGTGCTCTCCGCGTGCGGGCTCGGGACCTTCGTCTACGGCGTTCTCCGCTCGGACGAATGGGGCTGGTTCCGGCCGAAGCCCGAGGCGCCTTCGTGGCTCGGGGTTTCGCTCGTCGTGTGGCTGATGCTGGTCGGCCTCGTTCTGATCTGGCTCTTTCTCCGCTGGGAAGCCCGCCTGGTGGAGCGGCGAAGAGAGCCGCTCGTCGACCCGGCCATGTTGCAGAACAAGCAACTCACCGGCGGGCTGACGATGTTCTTCTTCCAGTACCTCGTCCAGATGGGCGTGTTCTTCGTCGTACCGCTCTACCTGTCGGTGGCCCTGGGCCTGTCCGCGCTCGCGACCGGCGCCCGCATCCTGCCGCTGTCGGTCACCCTGCTGGCGGCCGCGATCCTGATCCCCCGCTTCCTTCCGGACGTCTCTCCACGGCGGGTGGTACGGCTCGGGGTCCTCGCGTTGTTCGCGGGCGCGGTGGTCCTGATGGCCGCGCTCGACGCGGACGCCGGTGCGGAAGTCGTCGCCGTCCCGCTCCTGCTGATCGGGCTCGGGATGGGCGCGCTGGCGTCGCAGCTCGGGGCGGTCACCGTGTCCGCGGTGCCGGAGGCACAGAGCGTGGAAGTCGGCGGTGTCCAGAACGCCGTCACCAATCTCGGCGCCTCGATCGGTACGGCACTCGCCGGATCGATCATGATCGCCACGCTGACGAGTTCGTTCCTGACCAGCGTGGAGCAGAATCCGGCGGTCCCGGCCGACGTCAAGAACCGGGCGGGCGTGGAACTCCAGAGCGGCGTACCGTTCCTGTCGGACGCCCAGCTCAAGACCGCCCTCGACGAGGCGGGCACGAGCGCGGAGGTGACTCGGGCGGCGCTCGACTCGAACGCCGACGCCAGGATCGACGGTCTGCGTGCCGCGCTCGCCATCCTCGCCTTCACCGCCCTCCTCGCGATGTTCTTCACCCACCGGATCCCGAACACCCAGCCCCGTTCGACGTAGGCATCACCGTGCCTCGGTCACCGTCATCCAGCGCCACTGGGTGAACTGCTCCAGGTTGGCGGTGCCGCCGATGCGGGAGCCGTTGCCGGATGCTCCCATCCCGCCGAAGGGGGCGTTCGCGGCGTCCTTGGCGGAGACGTCGTTGAGGTGCACCATGCCGGTGCGCAACCGCTCGGCGACGACCGCGGCGCGCGGCACCGAACGGGAGTGCACAGCCGCCGTCAGGCCGTACGCGGTGTCGTTGGCGATCTCGACGGCCTCCGCGTCGGTACGGAACGCGACGATGGGGGCGACGGGCCCGAAGATCTCCTCGGTGAAGGCGGGCATGGTCCGCTCGACGTGGTCCAGGACGGTGGGCGGGTAGAACAGCCCGTCGCGGCGCCCGCCGGCCAGCACCCGCGCCCCGGCCGCCACGCTCGCGTCCACGATGCGTTCGATGCTCGCGGCCTGGCGCTCGCTGATCACGGGGCCGAGGGCCACGCCCTGCTCGCGGGGGTCGCCGACCCGCAGCGCGTCGGCCTGTCCGATCAGCGCCTCGGTGTACGGCTCCACGATGTCGACGTGCACCAGATGACGTCCGGCGGCGACGCAGGCCTGTCCCTGGTAGCCGAAGGAACTCATCGCCCCGGCTGCCGCGGCGGCGTCGACGTCCGCGTCGTCGAGCACGACGATCGAGTTCTTGCCGCCCAGCTCCAGGACCACCCGCTTGAGCCCGTCGCCCGCGGCCCGGGCGACCGCCCGTCCTGCCTCGGTGGAGCCGGTGAACACGACCATGGCGACGTGGGGATCGGCCACGACCGCCTCACCGGTGCCGCGGCCTCCGGGCAGGACGTGGAGCAGCCCTTCGGGCAGTCCGGCATCCTCGAACAGCCGCGCCACGAGGACGCCGCCGGACACCGGTGTGTGGGGATCGGGTTTGAGCAGGACGGCGTTGCCCAGCGCAAGGGCGGGCGCGAGGGCCCGCATGGCGAACAGCAGGGGGGCGTTCCAGGGGTTGACGACGCCGACCACACCCAGCGGTACCCGCCACGCGTAACTGGTCCGGCCGGCTGTCGGCGGGCTCAGGATCTCGCCGCGAGGCAGCGAGGCGAGCCCGGCGGCCTGTGCCAGCTGGCTGAGTCCGGCCGCGATCTCGTAGTCGCCCTTCGCCGGGACACCGCCGGACTCCCTGACGATCCACTCGCGGATCGCCCCGCTGTTGTCGCGCAGGGCCCGGGCGGCACGGAGCAGGACCTCGGCGCGCTCCTGGGGTGCCGTCTCGGCCCAGGCCCGCTGAGCCCGGGCGGCCAGGGCCCCGGCCCGCGCGACGTCCGCGGGCGCCGCCACACCCACCTCCGCCAGCCGCTCTCCCGTGGCGGGTTCGTTCACCGGCTGAACCCCGCCACCGGGCTGCCGCCAGCCGCCGCTGTAGATCTTCCCGGTCCATTCGGCCGGGTCCGGCCACGTCCCCTCGGCGGTGGAAGTCATGGCACGACCCTTCATCATCCCTGCATTGGTAGCCTTTTCGTACTTATAGCCTTATTGAGGGTATCTGTTCATCCACTCCCCGTCGGCTGCTCCCGGCCGGACCGGGACGCACGGTGGAAAGTCCGAGGTGAGGGCTGATGAACGTGATGACGGGTTCTGAGGCCGCGGACGACGACCGGGCGGCGTGGCGGCCGGACGACCCCGTCGACGAGTCGGCCACGGCCAGAGCCACCGTGGATCCGAAAGGCATCGTGACCGGGTGGAGCGAGGGAGCACGGCGGCTGCTCGGGTACCGGTCCGCGGAGGTCGTCGGCCGGCCCGCGGCGTCGTTGCTCGCCGGGGGGACGTCCTTCGAGACCCTGCGCTCCCTGGACACGCTGCCGCGGTGGAACGGGACGGCGACCCTCCTGCACCGGGACGGCCACCGCCTCGCGGTGCACCTGCTGGCCCACCGCCGGGAACCCGACTCAAAGGACGAGGGGGGCGGCGAATGGCTCCTGGTCTCCCCCCTGACCCGGTCGTCGTCACCTCTCCAGGACGACGCCCTGGTGAGGTGGGCGTTCACCCAGTCCCCGTCCACGACGGCGCTCTACGACACCGGCCTGCGGCTGAGGCGCGCGAACGCCGACATGGAACGGGTGATCGGCCTGCCCGAAGCGGCGATGCGGGGTCTGCGGGTGTCGGAGATCGTGGTCGGCCCGGAGGGCGTTCGGACGGAACAGTGCATGCGGCGGGCGCTGGAGACCGGAGAACGACAGCATCTGCGGCAGGTCCTGGTCCTGGCGGGCCACGAGAGCGAGAGCATCTGGTCGACTTCCCTCACCCCCGTGCGGGACGCCGGGGGCACGGTACGGGGGGTGCTCCTTTCCGCCCACAACATGACCGAGGAGCACCTGGCCCGACGGCGCCTGGCCCTGCTGAACGAGGCCAGCATCCGCATCGGCAGCACCCTGGACCTCGCCCGGACCGCGCAGGAACTGGCCGACGTCGCCATCCCGCACCTCGCGGACTTCGTCACCGTCGACCTGCTCCCCGCCATCGAAGGCGGCGACGACCCGCACGCCGGCTCGCCGCCCAGCCCCGTCATGCTGCGCCGCGTCGCCTACCAGTCCGTCCTGGAGGGCTCCCCCGAGGCCGTGGTGAAGCGTGGAACGGTGGCCGCGTACCCGGACGGATCGACCGCGGCCAGGTGCCTGACCAGCGGCCTGCCGGTGATCGAGAACGTGACCGCTGCTTCGATGGCCCGGGTGGCGAGCCAGACCCCGGACCGGGCCGAACGCATGCGGCGCTACGGCTTCCACTCGGTACTGGCCGTACCGATGCGCGCCCGGGGCATCACCCTCGGCGTGGCCACGTTCTCCCGCCACCGGCGCCCGGAACCCTTCGAACAGGACGACCTGCTCCTGGGCGAGGAGATCACCGGCAGGGCCGCCGTCTGCATCGACAACGCCCGCCGCTACACCCGTGAGCGCAGCACCTCCCTCACCCTGCAGAGCAGTCTCCTGCCGCAGCGTCTGCCCCCGCAGGCCGCCGTCGACGTCGCCTCCCGCTACCTCCCCGCCAGTGCGCAGGCCGGCGTCGGCGGCGACTGGTTCGACGTGATCCCGTTGTCCGGCGCCCGGGTCGCGCTCGTCGTCGGCGACGTCGTCGGCCACGGCATCCAGGCCTCGGCCACCATGGGACGGCTGCGCACCGCCGTGCGCACCCTCGCCGACGTCGACCTCCCGCCCGACGAGTTGCTGACCCACCTGGACGACCTGGTCATCCACCTGTCCGCGGAGGCCGATGCCGCGGCCGGCCCCGTCGGCGACATCGGCGCGACCTGCCTGTACGCCGTCTACGACCCGGTCTCCCGGCGCTGCACCCTGGCCCGCGCGGGCCACCCCGTACCCGCGGTGGCGACTCCGGACGGCACCGTGGAATTTCCCGAGATCCCCGCGGGCCCGCCGCTGGGGCTGGGCGGCCTGCCCTTCGAAGTCACCGAGATCGAACTGCCCGAAGGCAGCCTCCTCGCGCTGTACACCGACGGTCTCGTCGAGGACCGTGGCCGCGACATCGACGAAGGTCTCGACGCGCTGCGCGAGGTGCTGGCCCGGCCGGCTCCGTCCCTGGAGAGCATCTGCGACACCGTGATCCAGACGCTTCTCCCGGACCGCCCCGCCGACGACGTGGCGCTGCTGATAGCCCGCACCCGCGCCCTGGACGCGGCGCACGTCGCCACCTGGGACGTGCCGTGCAACCCCTCGGCGGTCGCCGAGACCCGCAGGAACACCCGCCGGCAACTGGCCGCCTGGGGCCTGGACGAGGCCGCCTTCGTCACCGAACTGGTCGTCAGCGAACTCGTCACCAACGCCATCCGCTACGGCGGCGCCCCCATCCAGCTCCGGCTCATCCGCGACCGCAACCTCATCTGCGAAGTCTCCGACGCCAGCAACACCGCCCCCCACCTGCGCCGCGCCCGCACCTTCGACGAAGGCGGCCGCGGCCTGCTCCTCGTCGCCCAGCTCACCCAGGGCTGGGGCACCCGCCAGACGCACAACGGCAAGACGATCTGGGCCGAACAGGCCCTCCCCCTCGCCTCCGATGGTCCCGAGGGCTACTGAAGTGCACCGTTGCCCGGAGTGAGGGAGATTGGGGATATCCGTTCCCCTTGGGGATATCCGTTCCCTCGTCCTGTCGCGCGGGACCGCAACGCTCGCCCCGGAGGCTGGTGCCATGACGAGTCATGTCGCGGGGAGCGCGACGCGCGGCGGGGCCCGAGGCGGCTTCGCAAGCCGGCTCGTCGCGTCATGACGTCGCGCGCACCGTCAGCCGCTCCGCAGCCGATGACCGCGGATGCGTTCCGGGAGCTCTACAGGCGGCTGCGCGACGCGACGCGGACCGACGATCCGCGCGGAGCGCTCCGTCATCTGACGCCCGAACGGGTCGCGGCCGCCGCCGCGGAGGTGCGGACCGGGCACACGGTGTCGCTGGCCGCACCGGTGGAGACCCGGCCGGGCCCGGACAACCCCGAGCCCGCGGTGCACCGGATGACCGGCCCCGCTGCCGGTGCCGCCGGGGCGGACGGACTGCACTTCGCCGTCGACCACATCGCCATGAACGTGCACGGGGACGCCGACAGCCATCTCGACGCGCTCTGCCACGTGCTGTACGACGGTGAGCTGTACCACGGGGTGCCCGCGAGCGCCGTGACGGCTCAGGGCGCCCGCTCCCTCTCCGTCGACCTGGTCCGGGACGGCATCGTCGGTCGCGGCGTGCTGCTGGACATCCCGCGGCTGCGTGGCGTGCCCTGGCTGGAACCGGGCGACCACGTGACCGCGGGCGACCTGACGGATGCCGAGGCGGCCCAAGGCGTCCGGGCCGGCCCCGGGGACCTGCTGCTCGTCCGCGTCGGTCACCGCCGCCGTCGCGCGGAGCTCGGCCCGTGGCAGGCGACACGGGCACGGGCCGGACTCCACCCGAGCGCCGTGGAGTTCCTGGCCGACCGACGTGTTGCCGTGCTGGGCGGCGACGGCAACAACGACACCGCCCCCAGTGCGGTGGCGGACGTCGCCTTCCCCGTCCACGTGCTGGCCGTGCACGCCATGGGCGTGCACCTCATGGACTACCTCCAGTTCGAGCAGCTCGCCCCGGCCTGCGCGGACGCGGGCCGCTGGAGTTTCCTGTGTGTGGTCGCCCCGCTGCGGCTGACCGCGGCCACCGGCTCTCCCGTGAACCCGATCGCCGTGCTGTGACAGCGGACCGGACACGCCGACGCCCCCCGTCGCCATGGGCGCTCCCGCCAGGAGGTGGTCGCCGACCCGCAGGGCGTCGCCGAACCGGCTGAGCTGCCGTCCGGCGCGTCTGGGCCGACCGGGCGAAAAGACCCGCCGGACGGCCCAACGGCGGTTCGGCCGATCGCCCGCTGCCCTCAAGCAGGTGGTTGCTTGGCCCTTGTGCCGGGCCGGGTGCGATCAGGCACTAGGAGCCGGCTAGCGAGGGAGACAGGGGACTGTGGACACCACCACGGAAGCGCCGCGAACCGTCATTCCGGAGCAGTTGCTGAAGGGCCAGAAGGCACTGGTCACCGGTGCCAACTCGGGTATCGGCAAGGCCACCGCCATCGGGCTGGGACGGGCCGGCGCCGATGTGGTCGTGAACTACGTGGCCGGCCGGGACACCGCCGAGGAAGTGGTCGAGGAGATCGCCTCGTTCGGGGTGCGTGCGGCCGCCTACGAAGCGGACGTGTCCCAGGAGGACCAGGTCACGGCCATGATGGACCGGATGGTCCAGGAGTTCGGGACGATCGACATCCTGGTCGCCAACGCCGGTATGCAACGCGACGCGCCCTTCACGGAGATGACGCTCGATCAGTGGCAGAAGGTGCTCGACGTCAATCTCACCGGCCAGTTCCTGTGCGCCAGGGAGGCGACCAAGGAGTTCCGGCGCCGCGGAGTCGTACCGGAGGTGTCCTCCTCGGCCGGGAAGATCATCTGTATGAGTTCGGTGCACCAGCTCATTCCCTGGTCGGGCCACGTCAACTACGCCTCGTCGAAAGGCGGCGTGCAGATGATGATGGCGACCCTCGCCCAGGAACTCGCCCCGCACAAGATCCGGGTCAACGCGGTCGCCCCGGGAGCCATCCAGACGCCGATCAACCGCAGTGCCTGGGAGACACCACAGGCCCTCGAAGAACTGCTGCGGCTCATCCCCTACAACCGGATCGGCAACCCCCAGGACATCGCCCGCGCCGTCGTCGCACTCGCCTCCGACCTCATGGACTACGTGGTGGGCACCACGCTCTACGTCGACGGCGGCATGACCCTCTTCCCCGGCTTCGCGACCGGCGGCTGACCTTCTCCTGTACGTCCTGAACAGTGAAGGCCTTCATGCACCCTTCGGTCCATCTGCTGGCTGACGCCCCCGCCCAGCTCCTCCCCGCCCGGGAGCTGATGGCCTTCACTCTGGCCTCCCACATCATCCTGGTCCCCCTGGGCGTGGCGCTCCCCCTCATCACCCTGGTCATGCACTACCTCGGGCTGCGCCGCGGCGACGCGACCGCGCTCCTGCTGGCGCGGCGCTGGTCGGCCGTCATGGCGGTCCAGTTCGCGGTGGGCGTGGTCACCGGCACGGTGCTCTCCTTCGAGTTCGGCCTGCTCTGGCCGGGCCTGATGGGCAGGTGGGGCGACGTCTTCGGCATCGGGTTCGGGGTCGAGGCATGGGCGTTCTTCCTCGAAGCCGTACTCATCGCCATCTACCTGTACGGATGGCGCCGGCTGAAGCCCCGTACGCACTTCCTGCTCGGGCTGCCGCTGCCGATCACCGCCCTGCTCGGGGCGTTCGGCATCCTGGCCGCCAACTCCTGGATGAACACGCCCCAGGGCTTCGCCCTGGACGACGCCGGCGATCCCGTCGACGTGAACGTGTGGAAGGCCGTCTTCACGCCCATGTTCGGGCCCCAGTACTGGCACTTCGTCGTGGCGATGCTCCTGACGGCCGGATACGTGGTGGCCGGCGTCTACGCCGTGGGCTGGCTGCGTGGCCGCCGGGACCACTACCACCGGCTCGGCTTCGCCGTACCCTTCACCCTGGCCGCGGTCGCCACGCCCGTGCAGTTCGTCCTGGGTGACTCCATCGCCCGGTCGGTGTTCCACAAGCAGCCGGTGAAGTTCGCCGCGATGGAGATCGTCTGGAAGACCGACACCCGGGTGCCGGAATACCTCTTCGGCCGTCTGCACCCGGACGGATCCGTCTCGGGCGGCATCAAGGTCCCCCTGCTCGACTCCTTCCTGGCGGGCTTCAGCGCGAACACCAAGGTGGTCGGACTCTCCTCCGTGCCGGCCGACGAACGGCCGACGGCCACGCAGGCGACCATCGCCCACTGGGCCTTCGACATCATGGTCGGCGTCGGGTCCGCCCTGGTACTGCTGGCTCTTTGGTACGGCCTTACCTGGCTGCGGCACCGCAGGCTCCCGGCCTCCAGGTGGTTCTACGGCAGCGCGGCGTGCGCGGGGGCCGCCTCCGTGGTGGCGGTCGAGTGCGGCTGGATCGCCACCGAGGTGGGACGCCAGCCCTGGATCGTCTACCAGAACATGAAGGTCGCCGAGGCGGTGACCTCGACCCGTTCCACCACCTTGTGGATCATGCTCGGGCTGGTGATCGTGGTGTACCTGTTCATCTTCGGCTCGCTCCTCGCCGTCCTGCTCACGATGCGCACGCGCTGGCGGCGCGCCGACGAACAGCAGGCAGCCTGGCACCCGGACCATGCGCCGGAGGCGGACGGCCCCTACGGGCCGCGGGTGGCCGTTCCCGGCGGCGACGCCACCACCGAAACCGGAACCGCCCCGTCCGAGGACGGCCGACGG
This sequence comes from Streptomyces sp. Q2, assembly GCF_056820935.1. Classification (NCBI taxonomy): domain Bacteria; kingdom Bacillati; phylum Actinomycetota; class Actinomycetes; order Kitasatosporales; family Streptomycetaceae; genus Streptomyces; species Streptomyces sp. Q2. The sequence goes on from NZ_JBXEJE010000014.1 coordinate 89,157, forward strand.
TGACCGCCGACCTCGTCGCCGTGGTGCTGCTGCTCGCCGTGGCCGCGTACGCCGGCGCGGGCGGCACCGACTACGGCGCCGGCTTCTGGGACCTCACCGCCGGGGGCGCGGAGCGGGGCAAGCGCCCGCGGTGGCTCATCGACCATGCCATGGCGCCCGTGTGGGAGGTCAACAACGTCTGGCTGATCTTCGTCTTCGTCCTCATGTGGACCGGCTTCCCCTCGTTCTTCCAGACCGTGTTCTCCGCACTGTGGCTGCCGCTGGCACTGGCGGCCGTGGGCCTGGTCCTGCGCGGTGCCGGCTTCGCGTTCCGCAAGGCCAGTCGGCGGCTGGTCGACCGACGCCTGTACGGAGCCGCGTTCGCCGTGTCCTCGCTGGTGACACCGTTCTTTCTCGGCGCCGCCGTCGGCGGCGTCGCCTCCGGCCGGGTGTCCGCCGGCACCGAGGCGACGGCGGACGCGTGGTCCAACCCCACCTCGCTCATGATCGGGCTGCTGGCCGTCACGACGACGGCCTTCCTCGGCGCGGTCTTCCTCTCCGGGGACGCCCGCCGGTTCGAGGCCCCCGATCTGGTCGGCTACTTCCGGTGGCGCGCGCTGGCCAGCCTCGTCGTGCTGGCCGTCCTCGCGGTGATCACCCTGTTCGTCCTCGCCGACGACGCCCCGCACGTCTCGCACGGGCTCACCCACGGAACGGGGCTGCTGTTCGCCGTCGTCGCCGCCGTGGCCGCGCTCGCCACGGCCTGGCTGATGCGGCGGACACCGGGGAACTGGGCCCGCGTCACCGCCGTCGGCGGCGTCGCCTCCGGTGTCATCGCCTGGGGCATGGCCCAGCGCCCCTATCTCATCCCCACCTCACTGACCGTGGCCGACGGGGCGGGCGCGTCGGGCACGCTGACCTGGCTCCTGGTGGTCACGCTGGTGGCTCTGGTGGTCGTCGTCCCGGCTGTCGTCCTGTTGTACTGGCTCGACACCCACGGTGAGCTGGAAGCCCTCTCCGACGCCGACCTGCGCACGGGAGGCGGTCCGGGCGGCGACGGCAGGGCAGGCACCCCCTGATGTCCCGACCGGCCGTCGCATCCGATCGGGCAGCGTGCCGTGGTGAGGCGCCGTGACCGATGACCAGATCCTGCTCGGATTCGCGCTGACCGTGGTGCTCGCCACCGGCTCACAGATCCTGGCGAGCAAGTTGCGCGTGCCCGCCCTGATCCTGCTGCTGCCCGCCGGATTCACCGCCGGCGCCCTCACCGATGTCGTCCACCCCGACAAGCTGACGGGGGAGAACTTCTCGGCCCTGGTGTCCCTGGCCGTGGCGGTGATCCTCTACGACGCCGGTCTGGGCCTCAACCTGCGCAACCTGACCGGACCGACACGGTGGATCGTGGGCAGACTGCTGGTGTACGGCGTGCTGGTGACCTTTCTCGTCACCGCCGCGGTGTCACCCGCCCTGTTCGGCATGCCGCTGCCGGTGGCCGCGATGCTCGGCGTGATCCTCGTCGTCTCGGGCCCGACGGTCGTCGGCCCACTGCTCGACTTCGTGCGGCCGAACAACAAGATCCGACGCATCCTGATCTGGGAAGGAACGCTGACCGACCCGATCGGCGGCATCATCGGCGCTCTCACCTTCCACGCCATCGCGTCGTCCCACCAGGTCGACATCGGCCGGGGCTACCAGCTGGGCCAGTTCGCCATCAGCCTTGTCGTCGGTCTGATCGGCGGAGCGGTGGGGGCGATGCTGCTGTGGTGGACGCTGCGCGTCCTGCGCCTCGGCGAGACGCTGGGCACGCTCGCCCAGCTCGCCACCGTGATCGCCGTGTCGGCCGGCTGCGACATCGTCCGGGACGACACGGGACTCATCGCCGCGATCGTCACGGGACTGGCCGTCACCAACATCCGCGGCTTCGACATGCCCGCTCGCCGGCCCTTCTTCGAGACCCTGGTTCAGCTGATCATCGGCCTGCTGTTCGTCTCCATCTCGACCACCGTCACCCCGTCCTCCCTGGTCCCGGTACTGCTCCCCGCCCTCGCCCTGATCGCGATCCTCGTCCTGGTGGTGCGTCCCCTCGTCTCCTTCGCCGCGACGGCACGTTCGGGCCTGACCCGGGGAGAACGGGCTTTCATCGGGTGGATGGACCCGCGCGGCATCGTCGCCGCCGCCACGGCGTCGACGTTCTCCGCCGGCCTCGTCGACCGGGGGGTGAGCGGGGCTTCGCGGATCCTCCCGGTCACCTTCCTGGTGATCGTGGGAACCGTCCTGCTGTACGCGCTGACCGCGGCCCCGGTGGCCCGTCGGCTGGCCGTTGTCAAACCGTCGGGCACCCGCCTCCTCCTGGTGGGCGGCGAGCCGTGGGTGGTCGACATGGGGCGGTCCCTGCGATCCGCCGGACTCGACGTGCTGATGTGGGCAGGGCGCGACGAGGAGCGGCAGAGGATCGAGGACGCGGGGATCCAGCTGGCCGACGGCGACCTGCTGGCCACCGCCACCAACCCCGGGGCACGTCTGGAGGGAGTGACCGCCGTGTTCCTCGCCACCGACGACGACGACTTCAACGCACTCGCCTCGGTCGTGATGCAGGACAACGTCGAGGGCCCCGTCTACCGGGTCGGCCCGCCCCACGAGAGCCACGGCGTCGTCGCTCCCTACACCGGCGGCGCCATCCTCTTCGGAGGTTCGCTCGTCCGGCACGCCCTGGCGGCGCGCTACGAGGCCGGAGCCCGCTTCCTCGTCCAGCCCTCCTCCACCCCGGTGCCCGTCGGCCACGACACGCTCTTCGTGGTGCGGGCCGACCGCCGGCTCGAACCGGTGGCCGACGACGAGCCGGTCACGCCGCAGGAAGGCGACAGAGTCGTCCTGCTCGGCTCCGCCCCTCCCCCGCGGTGAGCCTCGACCAGCCGCCGGGCTACCTCCCGCCCTCACGCGCCCGGTTGAGCATCGCGTCCAGGGTGATGGCCGCGTCGATCAACGCGAGGTGCGTGAAAGCCTGCGGGAAGTTCCCGAGCTGCCGCCCTGTCAGGTCGATCTCCTCGGAGTACAGGCCCAGGTGGTTGGCGTACGTGAGCATCTGCTCCAGCACGAGCCTTGCCTGGTCGGTCCGCCCGGCCCGTGCCAGGGCATCGACGTACATGAACGTGCACAGGGAGAACGTCCCTTCGGAGCCGCCCAGTCCGTCGGGCGACGCCTCGGGGTTGTAGCGGTAGACGAGGCTGTCGCTGACCAGCTCGCGGTCCATGGCGTCGAGCGTGGTGCTCCACATCGGATCGTCCGGGGTGATGAAGCCCACCGTCGGCATCCGCAGCAGTGACGAGTCCAGGACGTCACTGCCGTAGTGCTGCACGAAAGCCTCGCGCTTGGCGTCCCATCCCCGCGTCAGTACCTGTTCGTAGATGCGGTCCCGTTCGGTCGCCCAACGCCCGCGGGCCGCCGGACGGCCGCTCGCCGAGGCGAGTCGCAGGGCGCGGTCGAAGGCGACCCAGGACATCACCCGGCCGTAGGTGAAGTCCTTGCGTCCGCCGCGGGTCTCCCACAGTCCCTCGCCGGGCTGGTCCCAGTGGTCGACCAACCAGTCGAGGAGGGTGCGCAGGGCGGTCCAGCCCTTGGTGTCGAGCCGGATCCCGCGCTGGTGCGCGAAGTGGATGCTGTCCAGCGCCTCGCCGTAGATGTCCAACTGCAGCTGGCTCGCGGCCCCGTTGCCGATGCGCACGGGGGCGGAGCCCTCGTACCCCGCCCAGTGCTCCAGAGTCTCCTCCACCAGGTCGGAGGAGCCGTCGACCCGGTACATGATGTTCAGCGGTCCCGTGTCGGTGTCCGACCCGACCTCTTCCCGCACCCGATCGCGCAGCCAGCCGATGAACGCCGTCGCCTCTTCCTTGAACCCCAGGCCCAGCAGGGCGTAGACCGAGAAGGACGCGTCCCGGATCCAGGTGAAGCGGTAGTCCCAGTTGCGTTCGCCGCCCAGCTGTTCCGGCAGCCCCGCCGTGGGGGCCGCGACCATGGCCCCGCTCGGCGCGTAGGTCATGAGTTTCAGCGTCACGGCCGAGCGTTCCACCGCCTCGCGCCAGCGGCCCGAGTAACGGGACTGGGCGAGCCATGACCGCCAGAAGCGGATCGTCTCCTCGTGGAGCCGCTGGAACTCCGCGACGCGGATCTCGTGGGGCGGCCCGTCGGGTGACGACTCCAGGACGACACCGCGCTGCTGTCCGGCCCGCAGGGGCAGGAGGAAGTGAAGGTCCCTGTCCCCCGACAGCAGGTTCAGCAACCGCTCGTCCTCCGGCTCGCGGACGGCGTGCACGGCCAGTTCCAGTCCCTCTGAGGCGAACACCGCGCCGTGCTCCGTGATGTGCAGTTCGTGGGGTGCGCGGCCGTAGTCGAACCGGGGGGCGATGTCCACTTCGAACGTCATGCTGCCACGCACACACCTCAGCATGCGGACGAGACGATGGCGGTCGGTCGCGACGGCTCCGGTCACCGGCATGAAGTCGACCACTTCGCCCGTGCCGGACTCCGTCATGAAGCGGGTGACGAGAATGGCCGTGTCGGGAAAGTACAACTGCTTCGTCGTGTACGTCGTGTCGGCAGGCCGGACCGTGAAATGCCCACCCTTTTCCCAGTCCAGCAGCGCGCCGAACACACTGGGCGAATCGAATCGCGGACAGCAGAACCAGTCGACGGTGCCGTCGGTGGTCACCAGCGCCGCCGTCTGCAGATCACCGATCAGCCCATGGTCTTCGATCAGTGGGCGTTCATTCATGCAAGAGCCTGCTTTCACCCGGGGGCGAGATCCAGGCCGGTCCGGTGGACCGCGCGCATTTCCATCGGGCGTCGACCGGACGGCGCGATCGCCGCACGCGAATTCGCGGCAGCGGTTCACCCGCCCAGCCTACGCAGGAATGCCCCGTCGGTCCTGCTGAACGAATCCGACGGCCGGACGGCCGGTGCCGTGCCGCTGCGCACGTCCGTTCCTTGCCCTACGGTGGCCGTACCTGCAACGAAGCCCCTCCCGGCCGAGGGAAAGGGTACGGGCCATGCGCGCCACGATGTCCTGGGCCTCCGCGTTCCGGCTGCGACAGTACGCGAAAGCCAGCTTGTGGATCGCGCCGCTTTTCGGAATGGCACTGGGCGTCGTTCTCGCCGAACTGGCCATTGCCGCCGACGATGTGGACTGGCCGCCGAGCGGTTGGCGTTACTCCGCGACCACCGCGAGTGGCGTGCTGAGTTCCATCGTCGGGGCGATGGTGGCACTGCTCGGTTTCGTCGTGACGATCGGTGTTCTCGTCATCCAACAGGCGACCGGAGCACTGTCCCCGCGGTATATGCGCCTCTGGTACAGAGACCGGCTGCAGAAAACCGTCCTTGCCACCTTCACCGGGACGTTCGCGTTCGCTTTCTCCCTACTGCGCAGCATCGAGTCGGACTCGGTACCGGACTTCGGGGTCACCCTCGCCGGCGCGGCTGTGGCCGTCAGCCTTCTGCTCCTGCTCGTCTATCTCAACCGCTTCACGCACAACCTCAGGCCGGTGGCCATCGCCGACCTCGTCGGACGCATGGGAGAAGGTGTCTTCGCCCGCGGAGCCATGGAAGTCCGTGAATCGGCGCCACACGACGGTGAGTCCGTGACGGCGCACGGACCGGTGACGCTCATCCGCTCGCCCCACGGCGGGGCCATACAGGCATTCCACGTAGCCGGCCTGGTGGCCGCCGGGGTGCGCCACGACTGCGCGTTCGTCGTACCCCACCTCATCGGGGACTACGTCCCTCCCGGCGCCGTCCTCGTCGAGGTCCACGGCGGTACGTCCCCGCCCGATCCCCGGCACGTGACCGGTCTCGTCGCCCTGGGTGCCGAACGCACCCTCGAACAGGATCCCGCCTTCGCCCTGCGCGTTCTCGTGGACATCGCCATCCGCGCCCTCTCCCCGGCGGTCAACGACCCCACGACAGCCGTTCAGGTGCTCAATCACATCGAGTCGTTCCTCACCACGGTCGGCAGTGCGCGACTGCGGAGCCGTTACGTGATGGCGGACGACCGCGGCCGCCCTCGTCTCGTGCTGCACGGACGTGACTGGGAGGACTACCTGCAGCTCGCCGTCTCCGAGATCCGCGACTACGGGGCGACGTCCACGCAGGTCTGCCGGCGACTGCGCGCCCTGCTCGACGGCCTCCTCGAAAGCCTTCCGACAGCGCAACATCCGGCGCTGGAAACGCAGTTGGATCTCCTGCACCAGGCGGTGGAGCGGGCGTTCACGGACCCGGCCCACCGGGCCGTCGCACAGTGGCCCGACCGGCAGGGCATCGGCGGCCGGTCCCGGCCTCCCCGGTAGGGGACCACATCAGGCCGCGCGGACGCCGCCGCGTTCTCAGTCGGCGTCGGAGCCCGCCTTGCCGACGGCCGGGGACTGCGCGGCCGGCCGTTCCGCGGGCTTGCCCACCGCCGGAACGGCACGGCCGGGGGGAAGCAGCTGGGTGGTCACGAAGGCCGCGACGGACGCCAGAATGACCACGGGCACCATGGCGGTGCTGTCGAGCAGCAGGACGACGAGCACCACACTGCTGACCGGCAGGCGCAGGGCGCTGGTCACCGCCGCCGCCATGCCCACGGCCAGTCCCGGCACGACTCCCAGGCCCGGCAGGGGCGCGAGCAGTACGCCCACCGCACCCCCCAGGAACAGCGTGGGAAAGACGGGGCCTCCGCGCAGACTGCCCAGGCACAGGGTGTACGCGACACCGGTGCAGAGCAGAACGGCGATCAGGTCGCCGACCCCCCAGGCATGGGGATCGGCGGCCAAGCGGCTCAGAGTGGCCTGGCCCGACGAGGCCACGTCCGCGGGTGACCGGCCGGTGGTGAGCGCGTACACCGCGCCGCAGACGCCTGCGGCCAGCGCACATCCGGTCGTGTGGGCGAGGGGACGTCGCGCGACGAACACCGCGGTGAAGCGCCCGCCCCGCAGGATCAGGTGCACGACGACAGCGATCGCCACCGCCATGAGGACCGACCACACCACGTCCCCGGTGTCGAGACGCGGGAGCGGCACGCCCAGCTTCATGGACAGGGTGTCGCCCTTCAGACCGGTCCAGCGGCCGAAGCCGGTGAACACGAGGGAGCCGACCCCGCTCGACAGGAGTGCGGGCAGCATGACGACGAAGAGCCGCGGGCCGCCCACCCCTGCCACTTCCATCAGCATCACGGCCGCGATCAGCGGGCTTCCGAAGATCACCGAGACGGCCGCCGCGGCTCCGGCCGTGCCCAGCAAGATGGTGCTCTGCGCGGTGACGGGAACCCGGGCCAGTTCGCTGAGGAGCAGTGCCAGGCCACCGCCCAGAGCGATCAGCGGGGCCTCGGGGCCGAGGGTCGCACCAAGGGGAAGGCTGGCCAGAGCGGCGAGCATCACACCTGGCAGGGCTCGCGGCGTGCCACCGCCCGCGTGCAGGCCTCCGGCGGGGATGTGGCCGCCGCCGCCGGGCAGGTGGGTGACCGCAAGGCCGACGACGATGCCCGCGGCGAGCAGCAGGGGCAGGGGCCACCACCACGGCGGGGTCTCCCAGCCCAGAGCCTCCGGCAGGTCGGACCACATGAGGTGGTTCAGCTCATGGAGCGCGACGAGGAAGAAGAAGGCCACCAGCGACACCGGAACACCGATGAGGGCGCAGAACACGAGCGCCTTCAGGTATCCGGGACTGCGCAACAGTACGCGCAACCGGTCGGCCTCCTCGGGCTGTGTCGTCCCGGCGGGCGCATCGGGCTGCGAATCCGGATCCCTCATGGGCTCCCTTTCCGGTCGTCACGCAGGCCCTCAGCCAGGAGTTCCGGCCTTCCAGGCCGCGAACTCCTCGTCCGTCAGCACCTCCCTTGGGCTCTCCGTTCGCCCACCCGTCATGAGCTGCTCGATCCTGCTGCTCATGCCGTCAGCGGAGCGGAAGACGGTGAGGATGCCGACACGACCGCCATGACCGGCACGGCCGCCATGCCGACAGGCCCTACGTCTGCGATGCCGACGCGCACGGCCACTCCCGGCGAGAGGAACGCGGTCCCAGCCTCGCCATCCGCTCGCGCGGCCTACGGTGGCAGCCGGCCTCTGGATCCATTGCAGCACCGGGCTGGGGGCTTCGCATGTCCGAACCGGGCGCGCCGAACGTTCTCATCGGCCGCGCCGAAGCACCGGCCCGCCTCGAGACGTGGAGCGCCGCCGAGGCCGCGCCCCGCCGCTGGCTCGCGGTCACCGGTTCGCCCGGCAGCGGCAAGTCGACCCTCCTGCGGGCGTTGTGGCTTCGGCTGGCGCAGCGGACCGGTTCACCGGCCGTGGCACCAGCGGCTCACCTGTTCGTCGACATCCGCCACCGCCATCTGGAGGACCTGACCAGCGAAATCGCCGTGTCCGAGGGCGCCCGGCCCAACACGCCTCGGCAACAGCTCAGCACGCCCCCGGCGCCACGGCCCGCGTCGAGCTGTGGCAGGACGGCGACGACGTCGGAGTCACCGTCACCAACACCGCAACCACGTGCCCCTCCTTGTCCCTACCCGGTTCCCAGCAGGGCCTGGTCGGTCTGCGGGAACGGGCCGACATCCTGCACGGCGCCCTGGAGACGGGTCCGACCGTGGAAGGCGGCTAGCGGGTGCGGCTGCGGATTCCCCTCAGTGCGGACTGACCGACCGGGGCATCGTGCTGTCCCGCCGGCTTGCGTCGACAAGCCGCGTGCTCGTCGAGGCGGCGGGCCGGCGCGCGCACGCCCGCCGGATTCCCGACGACGTCAAAGTGTCGAGGTTCGATGACATGGAGGAGACCCACGCCTTCCTCACTCGCTGGTGGTCCGCGCGAGCACCGGAGCACCGCCGCCCTCACCGGAAGGCGAAGCGCGGCGGCGCTGACCCGGACGGGCCCGGCGAGGTACTCGCAGGGCCCGTGCGGTTCGGATCAGTGGTCGAGGGGAACAGGTGCCGGCATCAGCTCCTGGCCCACTGCTGGTTGCTGCTTCCGTTGCAGTACCAGACATCGACCGCCGTGCCGTTGCCGGTGCCCGCTCCGGCTGCGTCGAGGCAGAGCGCGGGGTTCGCGACGCTGGTCACAGTGAGGTCGGCGTTCACGTTCCACTGTTGTGCCGCCGCGCCGGTGCAGTCGGAGATGATCACGGGGTCTCCCGCGGTGGCTCCGGTGCCACCCACCGTCATGCACTTGTTGCCGTAGACGGTGAGCTGCTTGTCCGCGTTCCAGTTCCAGGACTGGTTGCCGCCGTCGTTGCAGTCCCAGAGGTCGAGTTGGGTGCCGTTGGTCGTGCTGAAGCCGGGCACGTCGACGCAGCGGTTGGAGGCCACTCCGCGCAGGACCTCGCCGGGAGGCGCGGGCGGCAGGTCGTTGACGGGCGGGGTCGTGCCGAAGCCGTAGCCCCAGCGCAGGAGGGCGACTCCGCTGGCGTTGTTGTCCACCAGGTTGCCCTCGGAGTCCAGCGACTCGATCGAGTAGGCGTCGCCGAACCTCAGCCCCGGCCAGTACACCAGTCCCATGCCCTTGCTACGGGCGGTGTTGGTCACGGCCGCGAGATACGACGTGTAGATGTTGCCGTTCCAGGCGCCGTAGTTCAGACCGGTGGTCATCGGGGAGCCGGCCTCGTCGATGATGGTCCGGCCGGCGTACTTGCCGATGCGGGCTTCGAGGTCGGCGGTCCAGTCCGCCTGCTGGGTGTAGCTGGCCCAGAAGCCGTAGAAGTGCAGCGACAGCAGCGTTCCCCGCAGTTCGGGTGCCGCGCCGACACCGGTGACGTTGTCGTTGTAGCCGGTACCGCTGATCACGACCCGGCCGCGCGGGACGTCCTTGTGCTGGGCCAGCCAGCCACTGGTGACGGACACCCACTGGTCCAGGGTGTAGCCGTGCGGCTCGTTCATGGGCTCGAAGTAGACCCGTGGGTTGTGCTTGTACTCCCGCACCACGGTGTTCCACATCGTCTTCCAGGCGGCCGTGTCGTCGACCAGGCCGTCCTTGCTGGTGTTGGCCTCCCAGTAGCTGACGATGACCTTGTCACCGTAGGCCGTGGCCGCGTCGATCGTCGCCCGGTACGACTTCCACCAGTTGGTGCCCACGCTCGCCGGGTTGATCGGCAGTCGCAGCGTGTTGGCGCCCAGGTTCTTCTTGAAGCCGCGCACCATGTGACCCGTGGTGCGGTACACCGTGCGGTAGTCGTCGGTCACCGACAGCCCGCTGGGCACCACGGCGTCACTGGCGTAGTTGTCCCGTGGGTCTGCCCAGTTCACCCCACGGAAGTCACTGGTACCACCCTTCGCCGCGGCCTCCTGCGGCGCGGGCGAGGCGGCTGACGTCTCGGCGGCCGACTGGGCGAGGGCGGGGGCGGGGGCGGTCAGGAACAGGAGTGTCGCGCCGAAGCCGGCCATGAGCACACTGGCCAGTCTTCTCGACCTCTTCGGGGTCGTGATCATGTCGTCTCCAGTGACGGGAATCGCGGAGGGCGGAGTGCGGGTTCGTCACCTGAGCCGAGGCAGTGATGAACCAGGGTCCGAATACGGACACTCGGACCCGTGGAAAAGAGCGATGGTTACGTAACCATTGCCCGGACACTGGCACGACGCCCGCACTGGTGACAAGACCCGTGACGGTTCCGAAGTACGACAGGTGACGGTTCCGAAGTACGACAGCCCCGCCACCGCGTCGACCATGACCGGTGCTGGACGCCCGGTTCCGCCACCCGCCGGCCCGGCGCCGCGCGCAGATCCGTACGCCGCACGCCCGGGCCGGGTCCGCGGCGGAAGCCGGCCTCGGCGTGCCGCGCGTCGTCCCCCGCGACGAGGCACCGGATGCCGCGCAGCGGGTGCCCGGGCAGAGGCCGGAGCCGGTTCGGCGAGGGCCCGCACCACGCCCGGCATCGACCCTTCGCCGCGGGCCCGATATGCCGTGCACCGGCCGGGCGGAACGAATACTTGGCTAGCCACACGTTTGCTGCTACGTTAATTATGTGTCCAGCCACCTAAATGGGTGGTGGCACGGAAGGAGTCGTCGTGAAAGCCATCCTGTTCGACCGTTTCGGAGGCACGGAAGTGCTGCGCGAGGCGGACATCGCGGTCCCGCAGCCCGGCCCCGGGCAGGTCCGCGTCCGCGTCAAGGCGGCCGGCCTGAACGCGCTGGACGGCAAGATCCGCTCCGGGATGATGGAGACCGTCCGCCCGACGACCTTCCCCGCGGTCCCCGGTGGCGAGCTCGCCGGCGTGGTGGACGCCCTGGGTGAGGGCGCACAGGACGTGAAGGTGGGTGACGAGGTCCTGGGCTGGTCGGACACCGGCTCGTACGCCCAGTACGCGCTGGCCACCAGCGTGGCCCCCAAGCCCGCCGGACTCGACTGGCAGCACGCGGTCGCGCTGCCGGTGGCGGGCGAGACGGCCGAGCGGGTCCTGAACCTGCTCGGTGTCGCCGCCGGGGAGACCGTACTGATGCACGGCGCGTCCGGAGCGGTAGGAACCATGGCGGTCCAGCTCGCCACGGCCCGCGGAGCGCGCGTGATCGCCACCGCAGGCCCCTCCAACCAGGACTACCTCACCTCGCTCGGCGCCACCGCGACCGTGTACGGCGAGGGCCTGGTCGAGCGGGTGCGGGCGCTGGCCCCCGAAGGCGTGGACGCGGTGTTCGACCTGGCCGGGAAGGGCGCCCTGGAGGACTCCATCACCCTGCGGGGCGGCACCGAGCGCATCGTCACCATCGCCGACTTCGGTGCACGGCAGCTGGGCATCACCTTCTCCCAGGGGTCCCCGGAACGCTCGACCGCCCGCCTCGCCGCCCTGGCCCAGGACGCCGCGGCCGGCAAGCTCGTCACCACCGTCACCGCCTACCCGCTCAACCAGGCGGCCAAGGCCCAGCAGGTCAGCGACGCCGGGCACGTGCGGGGCAAGCTCGTCCTGACCGTCGACTGAGCACGCCCGCCCCCGCCTCCCCACGACCACGCGCTGCCTTTTCTGCCTTTTTCGGTGACCGGCCGGTCACCGCCCTATCGAAGGACCCCTCATGCTGCACTCCCTGTGGACACCGACCACCGTCGGTGACATCTCCCTCCCGCACCGACTGGTCATGGCCCCCATGACCCGTGACCGCTCCACGCCCGAAGGCGTACCGACCGAGCTGAACGCCGAGTACTACGCCCAGAGGGCCTCGCACGCGCTCATCATCACCGAGGGAACCCAGCCCTCCACCGACGGCCAGGGGTACCTCCTCACCCCCGGCATCCACAATGACGAGCAGATCGCCGGGTGGCGCAAGGTCACCGACGCCGTGCACGCGGCCGACGGCCGGATCGTCATCCAGCTGATGCACACCGGACGCATCGCCCACCCCGACAACACCCCCCACGGTCGGCAGCCGGTCGCCCCGTCGGCGATCCGGCCGCAGGGCGTGATGTTCACCGCGTCCGGGCCCCAGGAGATGCCGGCACCCCGTGCTCTGTCGACGCAGGAGGTCGCGGCGACCGTCGACGACTTCCGCCGCGCCGCTGCGGCTGCCGTCGCGGCAGGCGCCGACGGCGTGGAGATCCACGGCGCCAACGGCTACCTGGTGCACCAGTTCCTGTCCGACAACACCAACCAGCGCACCGACGGCTACGGCGGCTCGATCGAGGGCCGCATCCGCTTCGCCGTCGACGTGGCCGCTGCCGTGGCCGACGAGATCGGCGCCGAGCGCACCGGTATCCGTATCTCCCCCGGCAACCCCTACAACGACATCGCCGAGTCCGACACCGCCGAGCTGTATCCGGCGCTCCTGGACGCCCTGCGCCCCCTCGGCCTGGCCTACCTCCACGTGATGCACGCGGGCGACGAGGAGCTGCTGGGGACCCTGCGCGCACTGTGGCCGACCACCCTGATCCTCAACCGGGGCGGCGCCGACCTGCCCACCCGCGCCAAGGACGTCGACCACGGCACGGCCGACCTCGTCTCCGTCGGGGCCCTCGCGCTCGCCAACCCGGACCTGGTCGAGCGGCTACGCTCTGACGCGCCGCTGAACACCCCCGACCCGGCGACCTTCTACGGCGGCGGAGTGGCCGGCTACACCGACTACCCCACCCACACCGTCTGAGGAACCGCATCATGCCCGCCTCCACACACCGCACCCCCTCTACGGCCAGCGAGGGGCCGATGAGCTACGCGATCTTCCAGCTCGCCCGCGCTCACCGCGCCCGCGCCGGCGTCATGCTCCGTGAGATGGACCTGCATCCCGGCCAGGAACTGCTGCTGATGCAACTCCTCGACCGGGACGGCCAGTCCCAGTCCGAGCTGCTGGAGAGCGTCGGCCTGGACCACTCCACCGTGTCCAAGTCCCTGCGCCGTATGCAGGACGCCGGTCTGCTCGTCCGTGAGCCGGCCGAACACGACCGGCGTGTCATGGTCGTGCACCTCACCGACAAGGGCCGTGCCATGCGCGAGCCCATCGCGGCCATGTGGCGGGCCCTGGAGGAGACCTCCGCGCTCAATCTGTCGGCGCAGCAGGCGGAGTCCTTCGTCCGCACCGCCTACGCGATCGCCGACGCGATCAACAACCCCGCTCCTCCGCGGGAAGAGTCCGAGTAACTCCCCTCGGCCTCGGCCCGCACCCCGGTTCCGGCCTGGACCGCGCTTCGCTCCCGGCGTTCCTGCGAGGTGACGAGCCGAGCCGGCGGCTGTGGCGGAACCCGCCCGCCGCCCCCCGTACGTCAGGGAGGACGGGGGCGGGCGGGGTGAGCGGGGCCCCAGCGTCAGGGGCAAGCGCGAACTGTCCCGGTGCGAGCAGGACGGAACTCTTCCGGGGACGGGACAGCACCCAAGGGCAACACCCCGCGGGCCCGGCGAGCCCCTCCCCGTCGCCGGCCGAACGGCCGGCCGCCCATCGGGTACGGACGCATCACCCGCATCCGGGTCACCGTCGACCTCCTCAAGCTCCCGCACCAGGCCGCCGGTGACCCGCGCCGCGGATCCGCCCACCACAGGCCCGCCGCCTGAGCGACCCGGGCCGAAGGCGCCCACGTCCCTGGCCACCCATGTCCCCGACCGTCCCTGCCCCACCCACCCCATCCCCCCACCACTGACCTGATGGAAAGTGAGACCCCCATGACCACCACCCTCCCCGTCCTCGTCGTCGGCGCGACCGGCTCCCTCGGCGGCAAGGTCGTCGACGAACTGCTCAAGCGCGGTAAGAGCGTCCGCGCCCTGGTCCGTCCCACCACCGACGCGAGCAAGCTCGAAAGGCGGGGTGTCGAGATCGCCCGCGGCGACATGCTCGACCTCGACTCGCTCGTCACCGCCATGAACGGCGCCGATGCCGTCATCACCACCGCCGCCGGCTACACCCGTGGCGGCAAGAACGCCCACGACATCGACACCGTCGGCAACGCCAACCTCGCCGAGGCCGCCCACCGCGCCGGCATCCGGCGCTTCGTCCTGACCAGCATCCTCACCAGCGACCAGACGCCCCACGTCCCGCACTTCTGGCACAAGAAGATCGCCGAGGACAAGCTGGAACAGCTCGGCGTCCCGTTCCTCGCACTGCGCCCCGGTGCCTTCCTCGACCAGATCGCGACCATGGCGGGCAACCCGATCGACAAGGGCCGCCTGATCTGGATGGCCAAGAGCACCGTTCCGCTGACCTTCGTCCACACCTCCGACCTCGCGGCCTACCTGGCGGCCGCCGTCGACGCCGAGGCAGCCAACGGTGAGCGCATCGACATCGGCTGGGACCGTCCGGTCAGCATGCGCGAGATGGCCGACCTGATGGGTGACCGGGCCGGAAAGAAGATCAAGGTGTGGGCCGTCCCCTCCGTCGTCGTCCGCGCCGTAGGAGCCGTCGCCGGCCGCTTCATGCCCCTGGTCAAGGACATGGCCGCGATGTTCGGCTGGTTCGACACCGGCCGCTACGTCGCCGACCCCCGCCGCCAGGAGCAGCTGTTCGGCCCCGTCCCCACGGCCGAGGACGCCCTCAGCCGGTACACCGACGAACTGGGCACGGCGCACCACCGGTGACGGGAAGCCCCCTCGGCCGACCTCGCGCCACAGTCGCCCTCCGGTGAGACGGCCGCCCGCGTCGTGCCCGTGACCTGCCGATTTCAGGTTTTCCGCAGGTACACCGAAGCCGGGAGCGCCACTGTGATCTCTGCCTGGCCGCCGCGGCCACCGTGGGGCGGCCGACCGACTGAGGGGGGACCATCATGCCGATCCAGAAGGGCGCCGCCGTCCCCCGTCACACCACAACCGGCGTTCCCGACGCCCAGGTCACCGTCCACCCCGTCACCACGGACGACGGGCTCGGCCTCCAGCTGACCCGTTTCCGCCGGGCGGAGTGCGACGACGTCGTCCTTCTCGTCCATGGACTGACCGCGTCCAGCGACCTGTTCATCATGCCCGAGCACCGGAATCTGGCGACCTGCCTCCTCGACAACGGTTTCGCGGACGTATGGACGCTCGACATGCGGATGAGCAACCGCTTCCCGTACAACACGGAACCGCACGCACACACCCTCGACGACATCGCCCTGTACGACTACCCGGCCGCGCTCGCCGAACTGCGCCGGCATGTCGGCGAACGGCGGGTGCACGTCGTGGCGCACTGTCTCGGGTCGATGACCTTCCTCATGAGCCTGTACGCCGGCGCCGTACGGGACGTCACCAGCGTCGTCACCAGCGCGGTCGGCCTGCTGATGCGGGTACCGGCCTGGTCCCGCTGGAAGCTGGCGTACGGCCCCGCGCTCGTCGAGGGCGCGCTCGGGCTGTCCCAGCTCGACCCGCGGAGCGGCGACGCGGCCTGGTTCAGCCGGAGCGGGTTGTTCGCCCGTCTGGTGTCACTGGCGCACCCGGAATGCGACAACCCGGCCTGCCACATGGTGAGTTTCATGTGGGGCACCGGCTGGCCCGCGCTCTACAGCCACGACAGACTCGACCCCGTCACTCACGACCGCGTCGCGGACCTGCTCGGCCCTGTCGGGCTGGGCTACCACCGGCACATCGACAGGATCGTACGAGCGGGTCGTGCCGTGAAGTACGACGCCGCCGAACCGCGCCACGCGCGCCTCCCGGACGACTACCTCGCGGCGGCCGCCAAGGGCGGCCCACCGGTGCTGTTCCTGACCGGCGAGCACAACCGCGTCTTCGGGGACTCCGTCGTCCAGGAGCACGAGGCGATGTCGCGGGAGACCGCTGACCCCGACCGCTACGAACTGTTCGTCGCCCCCGGCTACGGCTACGTGGACACGATCATCGGCCGGGACGCGCACCGGGACGTGTTCCCGCACCTCCTCGACTTCCTCCGCCGAAGGGCTGTATGAGATGACGGAGCCGCACGCCGAACACGTCGAAACCGTCGTCGTCGGCTCGGGATTCGGCGGCTCCGTGGCCGCGTACCGGCTGGCCGCGGCCGGACAGCAGGTGGCCCTGCTGGAACGCGGACGCGCCTACCCGCCCGGCGGCTTCGCCCGTTCCCCGGCCGAACTCGGCCGTGCGTTCTGGGACCCGCGGGCAGGCCTGCACGGCCTGTTCGACGTGTGGAGCTTCCGCGCCTTCGACTCCGTCGTCGCCAGCGGACTGGGCGGCGGATCGCTCATCTACGCGAGCGTGCTGCTGCGCAAGGACGAACGCTGGTTCGTCGACGAACAGCCGCTGCCCGGCGGCGGCTACGAGGCGTGGCCCGTCGGCCGCGCCGAACTCGACCCGCACTACGACGAGGTCGAGCGGATGCTCCGCCCGGTCCCGTACCCGCTCGACCGCCCCGGCTACACGAACACACCCCGGGCGCACGCGATGCGTGAAGCGGCCGAACGGCTGGGCCTGACGGCGCAGCGGCCGCCGCTCGCGATCAGCTTCGCCCCGAAACCGGGCGCCGACCCCGAGCCCGGACTGCCGATGGCCGACACCGACCAGGGCAACCTGCACGGTGTCGGTCGCCGTACCTGCCGGCTGTGCGGCGAGTGCAACCTCGGCTGCAACGACGGCGCCAAGAACAGCCTCGACCACACCTACCTGTCGGCGGCCCGGCGCCACGGTGCCGACCTGCGCACCGGACACGAGGTGCGCGCGGTGCGGGCACTCGCGCGAGGCGGATACGCGGTGGACTACGTCAGCCACGGAAGACACGGACCAGATGGCGAAGGGGGAGGGGGAAGGGGTGATCCGGACGGCCGCCGCGGGGACGGAGGAGTCGCGTCCGGATCACCCCACACCTCCGGATCACCCCGTACCTCCCGAACGCTCCGCACCATCGGCTGCGACCGTCTGATCCTCGCCGCCGGCACCTACAACACGGTCTCGCTGCTGCTGCGTTCCCGCCGGAACCTGCCCGGTCTGAGCCCGGCGATCGGCAGCCGGTTCTCGACGAACGGTGACCACCTCGCGTTCGTGCTCCGGGCCAGGCGGGGTGACGAGCCCCGGCCGATGCGTCCCAGCCGCGGTCCGGTCATCACCAGCTCCATCCGGCTGCCCGACGAACTGGACGGCGTACCGGGCGCGGGGCGCGGTGGGTACATCCAGGACGCGGGATACCCGGGCTTCGTGGAGTGGCTCGTCGAAGGCGCTCACGCACCGCAGGGAGTCTCCCGGGCGGCGCGCTTCCTGGCCGGGAGGCTGCTCGACCGGATCTCCCGCGCCCCGGACCCCAGCCTCTCGGGCGCGTTCGCCGGGCTCCTCGGCGACGGCGCGTTCACCGGTACGTCCCTGCCGCTGCTCGCGATGGGCCGAGACGTGCCGGACGGCGAACTGCGCATGCGTGGCGGCCGGTTGGAAAGCAGCTGGACGGTACGGGGCGGCAGCGCGGCCCAGTTCGAGCGGACGCGCACACTGATGCGGCAGATCGCCGGCGCGCTCGGCGGCGGATACGCCGACCATCCGCTCTGGCACCGGGACCGCGTCCTCACGGTGCACCCGCTCGGCGGCGCCCCCATCGGCCGGCACCCCGGCACCGGGGTCTGCGATCCGTACGGCGAGGTCTACGGTCACCCCGGCCTGTACGTCGCGGACGGGGCGGCGATGCCCGGCCCGGTGGGCCCCAACCCGGCCCTCACCATCGCGGCCCTCGCCGACCGTATGTGCACCCGCCTGCTGGAGCACCGGCCCGCCACTCCACAGGCGGTCGCGCACCGCACGTACCCCCGCCGCACCTCGCTCCAGTTCACGGAGGAACTGCGCGGACGCCACTCACCCGGTGCGGACGGGTCCCGTACCGAACCGTTCGCGTTCCGGCTCACCGTCACGGCCGACGACGTGGACGCCTTCCTGGAGGAACCGGACCACGAGGCGCGCGCGGACGGCTGGATCGACAGCCCCTCCTTCGGAGGGCGCCGCCCCGTCCTGCACGGCAGCGTCCGCCTGTTCGCGGACGGCCGCGGCACGATGTGCTACCTGCTCCACTTCACCGACGCCGACGGTCACCCCCGCACCTTCGCCGGCCGCAAGGACCTGGCGCCCGGCGCCCCGACCCGCCTGTGGACCGACACGACCAGGCTGGCCTTCCGCGTCCTGAACGGACACGTCCACGAACCGGTCGGGACCGACGCCGAAACACTGGGCACGGGGACGGCGCATCTCGGCGCCACCGATCTCGCCCGCCTGCTCACCACGTTCCGCACAACGGGCCCGCACGGCACCGCGGCACTCACTCGCTTCGGCCGCTTCTTCGCCGGCGAACTCTGGAACACCTACGCCCTGCGGCGCCCCTGAGAAGCCCGAACCCCAAACGTCGCCGCCGCCCTCCGGGCCGACTCCCTCGAACTCACTCCACCAGAACTTGTGCTGTTCGGGACCCTATGTGCCGGGTGTCGTACCAGCTGTCGGAGGCGGGGTCCGGACGGCGATTCGGTGGTGTTCGTGATCAGCCAATTCGGACAGGGCGAGGGTCCCGCAGGTATCCGCCAAGGCTTTCACCTGTTCCAACTCCGCGAGTGCTTCGGCCTGGCGGCCCAAGGCGGACAGTGCGGTACCGGCGGTCAGATGGGCCATGGCCTCGTTGAGGGGCATCCGGGCCGCGCGAAACTCGGCAGCGGCCTGGCCCGCGGTGGGACCCGCCGCCGGATTCTGCCGGGCGAGTTGTACCTCGGCGCGGGCCAGCAACGCGAAACCGCGCCAGCCGGGCGACAGGTCGAGCCCCGCGGCGGCGGCGGCGGCTGCTCGGTCGGCCCACGTCTCGGCAGCCGTCACGTCGCCCAGGGCCAGTTCCGCGACAGCCAGCAGCCGGAACCACATCGGGCGGACCGGGGCTTCGAACCCGAGCAGGTGCGGGCCGCCGCCCGCTTCGAGCACCTTGCTGACACAGCCCTCCGGATCGCCGTTGAGCAGCAGCGTCTGGCCGAGCATCCCGACCATCGCCGAACGGTGCGCGCCCGGTGCGGGGCCGGCCGAAGAGAGTGACTCCTCACAGATCTTCAGTGCTCCGACGAAGTCTCCCCGCCACATCAGGACGGCCGCGCTCACCACCTCGGCCAACGAGCGCGGCTCGCCGCTGCCGA
The DNA here is from genome assembly GCF_056820935.1 of Streptomyces sp. Q2. Taxonomy (NCBI): domain Bacteria; kingdom Bacillati; phylum Actinomycetota; class Actinomycetes; order Kitasatosporales; family Streptomycetaceae; genus Streptomyces; species Streptomyces sp. Q2. The sequence goes on from NZ_JBXEJE010000014.1 coordinate 108,591, forward strand.
CGAGTGACGCCGCCTCCAGGGCGTCGTCGGCGTAGGCCGCCGCCTCGTCCAGGCGTCCGAGCCACAGGTAGGCGTAGGCGGAGGCGGCGAAGAGATCGGCGAGCACGAGGCTCTGGCCGGTGCGGCGGGACACTTCCAGGCCTCGGTGGAGATGGCGCAGTGCGGGGTCGTAGCGTCCGTGGAGCATCTCCGTCCAGCCCGTCATGACGAGCGTGTCCATCTGCCCGGCCAGTTCCTGGTCGTCGGTGTCGTCGAGCACTTCCACCACGGGGCCGAGGTAGTCGGCCGCCCGGGCGTCGCCCGCGAAGGTATGCGCCAGGGCCAGGAGAGCGCGGACCGCGGTGGTCTGCGGCGGGTCGCCGATACGTTCCGCCGACCGCAACGCGCGTTCGCCCCAGTCGATCGCCGTGGAGAAGTCGTTCTGACGAAGCGCCACCACCGCGACGCCCCACTCCAAAGTGGCGGTCTCAGGTCGCGGTTGGCCCTCGTGGTCCGCCAACTCCCCCAGCAGCAGAGCCGTGGCCTCTTCGTACCGGCCGAGCGCCCACTCCATGGTGGCTCGTAGGGCAGTCACCCGGGCCCGTCGGCCCTGGGCCCGCGCGGGCAGGAGGGTGGCGACCTTGCGCAGGATGGCGCGGCTTTCCAGCAGTCGTCCGGCCATGCCCAGCGCTTCGGCCTGCTGGAGCCACAGTTCGGGCCGCAGTCGGCTCTGCTCGCCGAGCAACCGCAGGGCTTCCTGTGTCCAGTGCGCGGCGGTGGCCGGCGCGATCGTCATCACCTGACGGGCGGCCCGTACGAGTACGTCGACGGCGTGTTCGTCTCCTACGCGCGCCGAACGCTGAACGTGCGACGCCTGGGCGGTCAGCGGTGCGCCGTGCAGAGCCAGGCCGTCCGCGGCCCGGGTGTGTGCCTCGATCCGCCAGCCGGCGCCCGCCCCCTGGTACACCGCTGCCCGCACGAGCGGATGGCGGAACCGGAACCGGCGCGTGGAGCCGACCTGGCGTACGAGGTCCCGCTCCGCGGCCTCGTCCAGGGCTGCGAGGGCCTCGGCATCACCGGTCTGGGCCACGACCGCCACCATCTCGGCTTCGAAGGAGTCGCCGAGCACCGCGGCCGCCTGCGTACAGACCCTCGCGGTGGCCGACAGACCTCCCAGCTCCTCCAGCAGCGCGGCCCGCACCGACTGCGGCAGATCGCCGGCGACAGGCGCCGAGCCGGCCGGCACCGCCGGCGGGCTCTCGTTCCCGGCGCTTCGGGCCAGCGCCTCCAGATAGAACGGGTTGCCGCCGCCGGCCTCGTACAGCCGTTGGAAACGCCAGTGATCCGTCCGGGCCCCGCACAGCTCCGCTCCCTCGGCCGGAGACAGCGGTCCCAACTCGACTCTCGCCACTCTTCCCTCCGTTGCCGCCCGGGCCAGCGCCGCGGCCAGTCGCGGCGGGACCTGCCGGGGACGGTAGGCGAGGGCGAGCAGCAGCGGTGTCCGCGGCGGATGCCGTACCAGATGGTCGATCAGCTCGGCTGTACCGTCATCCGTCCACTGCAGGTCGTCCAGGCTGAGCACGAGCCCGCCGTCGGCACTCAGCGTCTCCAGCAACGTTCGCACCGCCCGGTGGAACCAGTACCGTTCGACCGTCACCGGATCCGGCCCGGTCGGGAAACGATCACAGAGCGCGGGGAAGACCGTACTCAACAGGGCGAACGCGCCGGGCGGTGACCCGTCGCGACGGAGCCGGAGGAAGTCCACGGTGCCGAGGTGGTCGTCCAGGGCGTCCACGAACGCACCGTACGGAGCCCGGTCCGAACTCCACGCTGCGGCCGGCCAAGGACACGAAACCGCGCTGTCTCGCGCGCTCGCCCAGCTCGCCGAGCAGCCGTGTCTTTCCGATACCCGGCTCCCCGACCACCTCGATCACCCCTGGCGCACCGGCCAGGGCATCCTCGATCGCGCCGTCGAGGACCGCCAACTCCGCTGCCCGCCCGACCAGGTGGCTCCCCGTCCGGGGACGCTGCGGTGTCGGCACGGCGGCCAGGCCGGCGCCGTCTCGTGGGGTGCGCACCGGCGGATGCATGGGTAACGGGCGCGGCACGAGAGCGGGTGCGGATCTCGGAGCGCGCCCGGCGGCCGGGACGGCGGTTGGGACGTTCAGTGCGGGATCGGTGGTGAGGATCTGCTGGTGCAGTTGCCGCAACGGGAGGCCGGGGTCACAGCCGAGTTCTTCGGCCAGCAGCAGCCGGGTTCGCTGGTAATGGTTGAGGGCATCGGCCGGGCGACCACAGCGGTACAGGGCGAGGAGGAACTGGCCGGCCAGTCGTTCGTCCAAGGGGTGTATCTCAACCCGGGCGGACAAGTCGGCCAACAGTGCGGTGTGGTGACCGCACCGGAGCCGAACGTCGGTGTGGTCCAGTTCGGCCGCGATCCGTTCTTGGTCGAGCGCGTCGCGGAGGGCGTTGCTCCAAGGGGTGTCCAGACCCGCGAAGGCGTCTCCCCGCCAGAGGCCGAGTGCCTGCCCGAACAGGGCGGCGGCCTGCTCGTCCTGCTCGTTCCGCACGGCCGCCCGGGCCCGTGCGGCAACGTCACGGAATCGGTGCAGATCCACTGCAGCCGCCTCGACGTTGAGGACATAACCGCCGGATCGCCGGACGATATCCGCCCCCTCAGCGATGGCCAAAGCTTGCCGCAGACGGGAGAGGTAGCCGTAGAGCGCGTTCCGGACCCGCTGTGGAGGACGGTCAGCCCAGACACGCTCGGCAAGCTGGTCCACCAAGACCACCTGATTGGCATCCACCAGCAGCACTGCGAGCACACACCGCTGCCGGGCGTGACCCAGATCGACGATCCGTCCGCCCACACGCGCCTCGACGCTGCCGAGCAAAGCGAACTCAACCGTCACAGCACGCCCCCGAGTCTCAGTTCCCACCCTGGCATAGCACCTTCGACCCGCCCTTTCAACGTTTGTCCGAGGTTCACCGACGTTCGGCGGCGCATCTTGGTCCAGGACAGGAACGGCGCGACACACGACGGCCCCGACGAGCGGGCAGTCATCGACCCCGGGGGGAGTGTGGCACCACCTACCGCAGCAACGACTCGAGTACGCACGGGAGTTGCAGGTCCACACCGCCCCCCCTTCACGTCCCGCGCGTTCGCCGCACCATGGCCCATCCAACTGCCCGCCATACCCACTGCGCCGGACACGACGGCGTGCCGCCCTGCCGAATCCCGCTGCGACCGGCATGCCCACGTCATCCACACCCACAGGCAGGGAACACCCATGAGCTCACGTACGAATCGGACCAAGCCGGCCGCATGCGCGATCGCCCTCCTGACCGCCGGCACTCTCGCCCTGAGCGCCTCGCCGGCCTCCGCGAGCGGTTCCTACAGTGGTCTCGCCTACATCGCCGGCGGCAGCACCTACACCGACGACTGGGGCAACGAGGGCATTCTGTCGACCAGCGTCAACACGTCTTCCAACGCCACCTGCCTGTGGCAGAAGATCCTGTGGGCGGACGGTGCCATCGAGTCGGACGGCACCACGTTCGACGCCGCGGACATCGACGGCGTCTTCGGACCGAACACCAAGGCCGCGACCGCGGACTGGCAGTACTACTTCGGCGGCGGCGGTGACGGGACCGGGGTGGCCGGCGACGACACCTTCGGAGCGGCGGACGGAAGGCTGCTGGACCAGAACGGCGACCACGCCGTCGACCACTTCCTCGGCGCCAGGTACACGATCAACGTCACCCGCGACGGCGAGGGCCGGTACAACTTCTACGACGGCGACGGCAACGCGCGACTCGCCGGCTACGACTACCGCACCTGCAGCTGACCCCCCACCCTGGGGGCTGAGCGCACGATGCCCGCCCTCCCCCGGGAGGACGGGCTCGCCCCGGCGTCGGCGCGACCGACATGACCCCCGCGGAATGTAGGGGGCCCAGCCATTCGTCCCCGGCGTGCGCGTGGACGACAAGGCCCGCGTGACGCATGGGAACAGCGTTCGGAGCCGCCGTGTCGCCGCTGTCCACCCACTGACGAGGCCGCCGGACGCCGGCTGCCCCGCGGCTTGCCACCGCTCTCGAGGGGCTCCGGGGATTCCGGGGCCCCTCACAGGCAGTCACGGCTTCCCCGACGCCCACCGGCCATCGCCAGGACACGCTCTTCGCGGGCAACGAACCCCGAAGACCGTCGCCCCGAACCCCTCAACTGACATGAAGACGACCGACCGGAGCGCAGCCTCGTCCCCTGACGGTCGGCGAGGGCGCCCCGCAGGGCGTCACCGGCGGTCGTGCCGAGAAAGTTCAGCCCTTGGGCCGGTCCCGCCGCAACGGAGCCGGGCCGCTGCTCTCCCGCACGATCAGCTCCGGCTCGGCCCACAGAGGCAGGGCCGGGGCGGTCTCGGGCTCGAGGAGCCGGTGGAGCAGGCCGAAGCAGCCCCGGCCGAGGCCTTCGAAGTCGAGGCGGACGGTGGTCAGGGCGGGGTGTGCGTAGGCGGAATGGGGGGCGTCGTCGAAGCCCACCACGCTCAGGTCGCCCGGCACGTCACGGTCTGCCTCCCTGGCCGCGCGGAGTACGCCGAGTGCCAGGTCGTCGTTGCCGCAGAGCACGGCCGTGACCGACGGGTCGGCCGCCAGCAGCGTGCGGGCGATGAGGTAGCCGGAGCGAGGGCTCCATCCGGCGTCGAGCGGTTCGGGGAGGGGCCTGCCGGCCGCCCGCAGAGCGTCGCGCCAGCCCTCGGTGCGCTGGCCGATACGGGTGGTGGAGGACGGGATCGCCAGGTAGTGCACGGTCTCGTGGCCGAGGCCGAGGAGATAACGGGTGGCCTGAGCGGCGGCCGCCCGGTCGTCCAGCCAGAGCTGGGGCCGGTCGCCGGGGCGGCCGTCCTCGGGCCGTTCCACCGCCGCCGCTGCCGGGAACCCGGCGGGCAGTGCCTGCCATGCCCGTACGCCCGGTGCGTCGAAGGCGATCACCAGCACCGCCTCCCCCGGCCTGCTGACCCGGGCCGCGACATCCGCGGGCTTCTGGGCCGAGCCGGTGTCGAGCACGCTGATCTGGACCGTGAAGTCGGCCGCCCTCGCCGCCTCCTCGATGCCCTTCAGGGTCGCCGAGGCGCCGTACAAGGAGGTGTCGGAGGTCAGCACGGTCACCGAGCGCACCGCACCGCCGGCCAGTGCCCGGGCCATCCGGTTGGGCGTATAGCCCATCTCGGCGATGACCTCCAGGACCCGGGCCCGGGTCGGCTCCTTGACCCGGGGGTGACCATTGACGACCCGGGAGACGGTCTGGTGGGACACGCCCGCCTCCTTGGCGACGTCCCGGATGCTGACGGTCTTCGGAGCCTGCGGCCTCCCGCCGGAGCGGGGGGCGGGGGTCGCTTCCTGCATGGCGGGGACGGCTCCTCGTCGGTACTGGCTGGTCGGTGACGGCGTCGTCGGACCAGGTGCTCGCCTTGTCCGTGGCCTTCTTCAAGGTGTGCCGGCCGAACCAGACCTGGTTGAAGGGGTCGAGCACCTTCCCGCCGGATGGGGGCGAGGCAGTGATCAGCGGTGCCGGCTCCATGAACGGCGCCAACCGGTCCTGATGCCTTCGGTGCCCTCGGAGAAGGCGCCGACGTCCACTCCCTGCTTCTTCCAGTAGGCCACGAAATCACCCTTCAGAGTCAGGATCGACGGCCATACCGTATCCGCAGAATGGTGATGATCTTCTCCCTGGAAGCTTCCAGACCGCCCTCGCCTGACTGGGCGCCAACAGAAAGTTCCACGCGGAGTGTTGCGGGACCAAATGTTACCGTTCACACTTCTCCTGCGTCACAGGCGCGTCAACGTCCGATGTCGAGGACGACCAGGAACTCATACACAAGGGCCTCGCTTGGCATTCACCCTTGGTAAAGGCCCTTACCGCGCCTTCTCCTGCCACCCCGTCCGTCGTCGAGCCCCATGGAGCCCAAGGATGTGAACGGTAACATTTCAGGGTCTTAGAGGGCGCCCCGGACGCACCGACCGATACCCCCTGCCCCGTCCGGCCTGCCGGCCGAGCCGCTGAAGGCGACGAGCCGGTTCCATGCGGGCGCGGAGTGCCGGCCTGCGCACGCCGCGGCAGGACGCGAGGACCGCGGCACCCACCGCTCGCGGGGCCGTCATGTGCTCGTGGACCACATGGGGCAAACCTCACATTCTCATCTGTTCAGCCTCTTGGCGCACACCTCAACAGGTGCCGCCCGTACATCCGCGTCTGATGTCGTTTATTCGCATTGAGAGAGGGTTGGTTTCATGCCATCAGGGAGAACTGCCGCGATCCACTGGACAAGACGTATCGCCGTCCAGGCGTTGGCCCTGAGCCTGGCTCTCGCCGGGCTTGCAGCCATGGGCGGCGGCCGGACACCGTCGGCGGACCTCGGCCGGACCGAGCCGGTCGCGGTGACCACCAACCAGGTCGCGGTTCCGCCGGCGCCCATGGGCTGGGCCTCCTGGAACAGCTTCGCCAGCAGCATCGACCACAACACCATCAAGGCCCAGGCCGACGCACTCGTCTCGTCCGGCATGGCCGCCGCCGGCTACAACTACGTCAACATCGACGACGGTTGGTGGCAGGGCGCCCGCGACGGCAACGGCAAGATCGTCACCGACGAGAGCCTGTTCCCCGGCGGCATGAAGGCCATGGCCGACTACATCCACAGCAAGGGCCTGAAGGCGGGCATCTACACCGACGCGGGCAAGCAAGGCTGCGGCTACTACTACCCCACCACCAGGCCCGCGGCGCCCAACACCGGCAGTGAGGGCCACTACCAGCAGGACATGCAGACCTTCCAGGAGTGGGGCTACGACTTCGTCAAGATCGACTGGTGCGGTGGCAACGCCGAGGGCCTCGACCAGGAGACCACGTACAAGGCGATCAGCGCCGCCAACGACGCCGCGACCGCGATCACCGGCCGCAAACTGGTCCTGTCGTTCTGCGAGTGGGGCACCGGCAACCCCTGGAACTGGGGGGCGGGAACGGCCCCGATGTGGCGCACCAGCACCGACATCATCTTCTGGGGCAGCAGCCCGTCCTCGGCCAACATGCTGACCAACTTCGACAAGGCGCTGCACCCGTCGTCCCAGCACACCGGGTACTACAACGACCCCGACATGCTGATGGTCGGCATGAACGGCTTCAGTGCCGCCCAGAACCGCACGCACATGAGCCTGTGGGCGATCTCCGGCGCCCCGCTGCTGGCCGGCAACAACCTCACCACCATGAGCTCCACCACCGCGTCGATCCTCAAGAACTCCGAGGTCATCGCCGTCGACCAGGACGCCCGTGGCCTCCAGGGCGTCAAGGTCGCCGAGGACACCAAGGGTCTGCAGGTCTACAGCAAGGTCCTTTCGGGCACCGGCAAGCGCGCTGTGCTGCTGCTCAACCGCACCTCCGCCGCCGCCTCCATCACGGCCCGCTGGACCGACCTGGGCCTGACCGCGGCCTCCGCCTCCGTGCGCAACGTATGGACGGCCACCAACGCGGGCAGCCCCGCGACGAGCTACACCGCCGGCGTCCCGGCCGGCGAAGCGGTACTGCTCACCGTCTCCGGCACCGAGGCCTCCGGCACCACCTACGAGGCGGAGTCCTCGTCCAACACCCTTGCCGGTGCCGCCGCCACCGGCACCTGCGCGAACTGCTCGGGCGGCTCACTGGTCGGCTGGATCGGCAACGGCTCCGCCAACACGCTGACGTTCAACAACGTCAACGCCTCAACCTCCGGCGTGAAGCTCGCCACCATCGCGTACGTCAACGGTGACAGCGCCGCCCGTACGGCGACGCTCCAGGTCAACGGCCAGCAGCCCACGGTGGTCTCGTTCCCGCCGACCGGCTCCTGGACCACCCCCGGCACCGTCTCCGTGCAGGTCGGCCTGGCCAAGGGCTCCAACACCATGAAGTTCTCCAACAGCGGCGGCTGGTCGCCCAACCTCGACGCCGTCCTCCTTCAGGGCATCGCGGGCACCGACGGCAACGAGATCATCGGGACCGGCTCCAACCGCTGCCTCGACATCGCCAAGAACTCGATCACCAACGGCACGCAGCTGACGCTCTGGGACTGCGTCGGCGGACACAACCAGACCTTCACGTCCACGTCGCGCGGCGAACTCGTGGTCTACGGCAACAAGTGCCTCGACGCCGACAACAACGGCACCACCAACGGTACGAAGGTCATCATCTGGGACTGCACCGGCGGCACCAACCAGAAGTGGACCGTCAACTCCAACGGCACCATCACCAACAACCAGTCCGGACTCTGCCTCGACGCCGTCAGCAACGGCACCGCCAACGGAACCAAGGTCGACCTGTGGACGTGCAACAGCGGGACCAACCAGAAGTGGACGCTCAACTGACGGAATGACGCAGCCGTTCCTTCCCGATCGGCGGACGGACCGGATTCGCCGGTCCGTCCGCC
>NZ_JBXEJE010000014.1:117117-172962 GCF_056820935.1 Streptomyces sp. Q2
CCGCCGATTCACTTGCTACCCGGTGAGGCGACGGCCATCTCCGGCCCCCCTGGTGCTCCGCCGCTTTGAAGTGGCGGTGCAGGCTGGCGGGGCTCATGTGTGCCGCGGCGGCGATCGCGTCGATGCTGATCGGCTCGGCGTAGTGCGCGCGGATCCATCGGGCCACCTCGCGTACCCGGGTCGTGGCCGAGTCTGTCGGCGACCACTGGCGCAGGACGGGACCGAGGGAGCTGCGCAGCAGCCGGTAGAGGATCTCGCTCTCGATCCGGGCGGCGAGGGGGCGGATGTCTTCGGGGGTGCTCGGCGACGGAGTAAGAGTCCCGCCCCGCTCCGAAGTCGCGAGCAACGGATTCAGTCCGTCGAGCGGTAGTTGACGCTCCAACAGCTTACGAGGAACGTTTCCGCAGGTCAGAAGCCTGCACAGGTGGGGCGGGTGGGACTCGAACCCACGGCCGACGGATCATGAGACCTTTGAAGATCTTGGCGGTCCTTGCCGATCCGTGCCGATTCATGGCGTTCTTGCAGGTCAGGCGTGTGCACCTGTGTCGGCCTCGCGCGGTCCGTGTCGGTTGGTTCCTGTCCTTGCGGTCCCTTCGTGGTCCCTGCCGCACCCTGAGGGACTACCCAATTACGGAATCCCGGACGTCGCTCCTGCTCAGCGGACACGGTCGAAACATGGCACAGCGGATTCTCCTTCCACCACGCAGAGGCTCCACCCGCGCAGGCCCTGCGGCGAGTGCTCTGTCCTCCGAGGGAGCTACGCGCAGGTGTCCACGTGACGATTCCGGGCCGTTTCCAGAGCGAACTCGATGTCGCCGAGTTTCGGCAACACCAGCCCACAGTGGCACGGTGTAGCACCGGATGCTCGCTGGCCTGCGGAATCGGAGACGACGTGCCACCACACGCACATCCCGAGCCACGCGGCGACCATCCCGACCGCGGCACGACTGGAGTACTGGTCCGCCCCCGCGGGACATACCGGCCCGGCATGACGGGTGCAGCCGTGAAGCCGGTGACGCGGCGGGAGGGCCGCGTCACCGGCGGGTCGGGGCGGCCGCACAACGGGCCGCCCGGGCTGTTACGAAGGGATGACCTTGTCCTGCCGTGCGTTGCGTGCCAGCCGCTCGCGGACCAGCGCGAAGGCCACCACGGCCCCGGCCACCAGGGTGGACAGGACGACCTGGTCGCGGCCGCCGCCGTCGGCGGTGTCGGTCAGCATGTAGACCAGGACGAACGTGATCATCGCGATGGTGGCCCAGGTCAGGTACGGGTATAGCCACATCCTGACGACCAGCTTGTCCGGCGACTCCCGCTGGATGATCTTGCGCATCCGCAGCTGGGAGAAGCAGATCACCAGCCAGACGAAGAGGGCTATCGCACCGGAGGAGTTCAGCAGGAACTGGAAGACCGTGTCCGGCCAGAGGTAGTTGAAGGCGACGGCGACGAAGCCGAAGACCACCGAGGCCAGGATGGCCGCCTGCGGGACTCCGCGTCCGGTGGTGCGGGCGAAGGCGGCCGGGGCGTCGCTGCGACGGCCGAGCGAGAACGCCATCCGGGACGCGGTGTAGAGGCCGGAGTTGAGACAGGACAGCACGGAGGTGAGCACGATGGCGTTCATGATCTCGCCGGCGTGCGGGATGCCGATGGAGTTCAGCGCGGCGACGTACGAGCCGTCCTTCAGGATCGCCGGGTCGTCCCAGCGCAGCAGCGACACCACGATCAGGATCGAGCCCAGATAGAACACCGCGATCCGCCAGATCACGCTGTTGGTGGCCTTGGTGACCGCAGCCTGCGGGTTCTCGGTCTCGCCGGCGGCCAGGGTGACGATCTCGCTGCCCATGAAGGAGAAGACCACCATCAGGATGCCGGTGAGGATCGCCCCCGGCCCGTTGGGCAGAAACCCACCGTGTTCGGTCAGGTTGGAGAAGCCGGATGCCGGGTGATCCGAGCCGGGCAGCAGGCCGAAGATCGCGAGTCCGCCGATCACGATGAACGCGCCGATGGCGACGACCTTGATGCCGGCGAACCAGAACTCGAACTCGCCGTAGGAGCTGACGGAGACGAGGTTGGTGGCGGTGAGGACGACCATGACGAGCAGAGCCCAGCCCCACTGCGGGACCGCGGGGATCCACCCGGCCAGGATCTTGGCGCCGGCGGTCGCCTCGACGGCGAGCACCACGACCCAGAAGAACCAGTACAGCCAGCCGATGGTGAAGCCGGCCCAGCGGCCCAGCGCACGGTCCGCGTAGGCGGAGAACGAGCCGGAGCTGGGGTTGGCCGCGGCCATCTCGCCGAGCATCCGCATGACGAGGACGACGAGGGTGCCGACGAGCAGGTAGGAGATCAGGATGCCGGGACCGGCGGCGGCGATGCCGGATCCGGAGCCGACGAACAGGCCGGCACCGATGACACCACCGATCGCGATCATCGACAGGTGACGGTTCTTCAGCCCGGCTTGCAGGCCGGATCCTTCTGAGGCGCTCTCGGTGGTGGTCACCGGATCAGGTGTGGGACGAGGGGCTTGTGTTGTCATCTCGACATCCAGGAAGCAGGTGGGGACGAGGGAAGGTTCCGGCGGGATCGGGCGGGGTGGCCGCGTGGATGCCGCCGGGCGGGGTGCGCGGGGGTGCCGGGTAACGGTGCGGGTGGCGATCACGGTCGGTGGGAGGGCATGGTGGACCGTGGCCTCCGGGTCCGGTGTCTGCTGGACCGGTCGAACCGGAGACGTTCAGGAAAATAGTTCAGGACGATCGAATAAAACAAGGGGTCCAGTCGTCCACCCCATGGCGTCAGCACGCCGTCTCCCCGGGGCACGCATACCTCGCTCCCGCCCCCTCGCACCCCGTCGGCGGACCCCGGCGACGCGCCCGCCGGGGCGTAAATCCCCTGGTCGGGGCTATGACGAGCCGACCGCCACGCCTGCCCCCTCCCCCTGATTCCGGACCAGTCGCGGCAGGCTCTTGTTTAACTGTTCACCTTGCTCTAATTTTTCTGCATCGCGACCCGCTCCTCCCGTCGCGACGCCCGTACCGTGCCGCGCCATGCCGTGCCCCGGCTGTTCCGGGCTGATTCGGAACCTTCTCGGGAGTCCCCATGCATCACACAGTGGCGTCGTCGCGGGAACCACCGGCGGCCCTTCCCCCTCACCGAACGCGAGCTCGCCCTCGGCGCCGACCCGGCGCACCGCACGACGGCCGTCGTGGGCCGCGACCGCGATCAGCAGGCCGTTAGGGTGGCGTCGTGGCGAATGCAGCGGGCAAGTTCGGGCCTTACAACCAGCCAGGCCCGGCCCGGACGACGTCGGTCACCGGTGTGGGACACGCCCGCGCCCTGCCCGGCGGCGGTCAGAGCGGATCCGATCTCGTCCGGTCACGGATCGCACTGCGGGTACGCCTGCGATCCGTGCAGCCTGGAGACCGGCTGCCGGACGCCGGGGTTCTCGCCGAGGAGCTGGGAATCGGCGAGATCACCGTGCGCCGCGCGCTGGAGGGCATGTGCCAGGACGGCCTGCTCGACCGCCGGCGCGGACGGGCGGGCGGAACCTTCGTCGCGCAGGACTGGGACACCGTCGTAGCCCTGACCCACGACCCCGAGGAGGCGGCTTCGCTGGACGCCTTCCAGCTCCTGCTCGAATGCGGCCTCGTGGCGCACAGTTCGGGAGAGGTCCCGGCCGAACGGCTGGACGGGCTTCGGGCGCTGGTCGAGGAGATGGAACAGACCGACGACCCGGCACGCCTGGCCGAGTTGGAGACCCGATTCCACCTGGACCTCGCGGTGGCGCTCGGCGGCGCCGGAATCCTCGAGTTCGCCGCCGATCTGCTCGGCCGGCTGTGCCTGCTGCTGCCCGCACCGGAACCCGCGGTCGTACGGGCGCAGAACCGCTGCCACGCCGAACTGCTCGCCGAACTCGGGCAGGGCGCGACCGATCCGGCCGTGCAGGCGGTGAAGGCACACCACCGTTCCCGGCACCGCTGACGCCCGGTCCGTGCCGGCCCGGCCATCGAGAACCCGCGCATTCATCACGCCGCCACCCCGCACGAGGAGTTGCCGCCATGCCCAACCCCGGAGCCGGCCCGCTGTCCCCGCCGGGTCCCGTCGGCGGCACGCCGCAGCGGCTGCGCGGCGGCGTCCTCGGCATGGCGGACATCGCCGCCGCCACGATGGCCAACGTCGGCCCGGCCATGAGCTTCTTCTTCGGTTTCGCCTTCCTGGCCACCACCGCGGGCGTGGCGTCACCGCTGACCATCCTGGCCGCGGGCATCGCGGTGGCGCTCCTCGGCAACACGCTGGCGGAGTTCTCCCGGGCACACCCCTCGGCGGGCAGCTTCATCACCTTCGTCGGCAAGACCTTCGGGCCGGTCAGCGCGGTGACCACGGCGCTGCTGGCGACGCTGGGCTACATCATCGCGATGGCCGGCGTCATCTCGATCTCCGGCGGGTTCGTGCAGATCACCCTGCACCACTACACCGGCGTGGACCTGCCGTGGATCATCTGGACGCTGCTGCTCACCGGGCTGGCCGTGACGCTGATGCTGCGCGGGGTGGTGGTCTCCACCAAGTGGGCCGGCTACTTCTTCGGCGCGGAGATGCTGGTGCTGGTCGTGGTCTCGGTCGCCGCGCTGGTGGAACACCGCGGCGAGCTGTCCTTCGACCCGTTCATGCCCAGCCACATCAGCGACGGCTTCAAGGGGCTGGCGGCCGGCTTCCCGCTGGCGGTGTACCTGTTCATCGGCTGGGAGAACTCGGCGGCCCTCGCCGAGGAGACGGAGAATCCGCGGCACAACGTCGGCCGCGCGGTGTTCTCCTCCATCGCGATCATGACGGTGAGTTACATCCTCTTCGCCTACGCCACGGTGACCGGCTTCGGCTACGACGTGACCAGACTCGGCGCCTCCCGGATCCCGTTCATCGAGGTGGCCCACCACACCCTCGGCGTGCTGGCGTTCCTCGCCTACCTCGGCGGTCTGACCTCCACCCTCGGCGTGCTGATCGCGGGCATCAACTCCCAGGCCCGCCTGGTGTTCAACGCCGGACGCGAGGGGCTACTCCCCTCCTTCTTCGGTTATGTGCACCCCATCCGCCGCACACCGAACAAGGCGATCATCACCTTCACCGCCACCGCGCTGCTGATCATCGGCGGTTGGGCCCTGGGCCACCTGCTGGGGTCCTCCGGCGACTCGATGAACCCGGTGGTCTTCTTCACCGAGTCATCGACCCTCGGCGCCATCCTGATCCTGCTGGTCTACCTCGCGTCCAACATCGCCCTGCCGCTGTACTACCGCAGGTACCGGCCGCAGGAGTTCCGGGTGGTCCGGCATCTGGTACTGCCCGCGCTCGGCACGGTGGCCATCCTGGTCCCGCTCTACTACCTCGCCAAGCCGGGCCAGCCCGCGCCTTACAACTGGTTCCCCTACGTGGCGGTCGCCGCCCTGCTCGCCGCCGTCGGCTACGCGGCCCTCCTGGTCCGACGCGACCCGACCTTGGCCGAACGCGTCGGCTCCATCGTGGCCGACGCGGACTGAGCCCTCGCGACCGGCAAGATCGCAGACTCGACGAGGACGGACTGATCGGCGCGGCAGCCCTGCTGCTTCTCTGATCGCGCGGCTGGGTGGAGCCAGTCGTGGCGCCACCGGAGCCCGGCACATCATCGATGAACCGCCTGCCGGTCCGCGGCCGGTGCCTCCTCGTAGACCACCGCACCCATCAGCTGGTGGCGCAGGCAGATCCGCCCGTCCGAGCGCGTGGTGAGCAGGCCCGAGTGCAACGCCTCGTCCCAGGCGACCGAGTCGACGCCAAGCACGAGACTCGCCTGGCACATGGTGTTTCGATCGCTGCGGTCATCGGCGGCGATGAGAAGGAGCGCGTGGAAGCGGCGGTGGGCCATGGCCGGGGCGGCACGCGCGCCTGGCTCAGAGGGCGCCGGCTCGCCGAGGCGGGCGGCAGCGGAATGCTGGTCGGCCTCGCCGACGCCACCCGTCCGCCCGGTGGCGGCTCCGAGGCTCCGTACGGTTCCCCGGACCGCGCCGAACTCACCCAGCGGCTGGCCACCCTGACCGCCCGGGAACTGGAGATAGCCGAACTGGTGGCGCACGGGCCCACCAGCCAGGCCATCGCGGACCGGCTCTACGTCAGCCGACGTACCGTCGAGACCCATGTCTCCCGCGCTTTCCGCAAGACCCGGGTCCCCTCGCGTACCGCCCTGACCGCGCTGATGGCCCGCCGCCGCACCGGGAGCCCTTTCGGGGACGCCCGCGCGGAGCAGGACTGAGCGTGGCCCAGGTGCCCTCGGCGGTGATCAGTGAGCCTCTGCGAACCGGCCACCGCGGTCTCGGCCGGGAAGCTGCCTACCTGACGTCGACGAAGTCGCCGGGCGCCGTCGCGGAGCCGGTCGTGGTGGTGCCGGCGAACACGAAGCGGTAGTAGCCGTCGGAGCCGGCCTTGGTGGTGGTGCTCAAGGTGCCGGTGCTGCTGGTCTTGACCGTCTTGAGGGTGCTGTAGGTGCTGCTGCCCTTCTTGCGGAACTGCAACTTCACCGGCTGGTTCGCGTATCCGGCGTACTTGCCCGTGGTCCAGTTGGCGCGACTCAGCTTGCCGGTGACCGTAATGGTTCTGCCCTTCTTCACCGGCTCCGGGGAGGCGTTGGCGGTCAGCTTGGCGGCACGCTTGATCTTGGTCGTGGCGACGTCGTCGTCGTAACTGGCGTTCGCGTAGAGGTCGTAGGCGCCCAGGAAGAGTTTCCAGGTCCCCGCGGTGCCGTTGCCGTCCTTGAAGGCGACCGCGGGGTCGATGGTGAAGATCGTCTTGCAGCTGTAGCTGTAGCCGTTCTGGACCGGCGTCTCCGTGCAGGTGGGGTAGTCGTCCGACTCCAGGCCGCCGGTGATGGTGTCCGTGCTCGAACTGTCGGTGCCCTGCCACAGGAAGGCCTGGGTGATGGCTACGCCTTCCTCGTCGAAGGCGGTGAACGTGACGGGAACGGCCTTCTTGCCCGTTACACCGAGAACGATGTCTTTGCCCTTGTTGACGACTCCGTTCTTGAATGTGGTGCCGCCCAGCGCGTCCTTCGGCTGGACGCTCTGCGAGGCGAAGGCTCTGAGACCCGTCGCCGCCCCAGGGTGCTCCGCTGCCTGGGCGGCGCCCGGAAGAACGAGCGCCGAGAGTACGACGGCGCCGGAAAGGACGGTGGCCGCAGTGCGGATACGCATGTGATTTCCCCCAAGGTGAGGTCGGGTGGCCCTGCCGAACTTGCCTTACGGCAGGGCTCGTTGATGTGGTGAAGAGGTCGGTGCACGCCCGGACCCGGCGAAGGGGCTCATGGCGTGGGAGAGCGGAGGACGTCGTCGATGTCGAAGCTGTGGTCGGGCGTCGGGTAGAGGTCCGTCGGGTAAAGGTCCGTCGGCTGGGAGCCCGGTGCGGGTACATCGGCCGGGTCGGCGGTGGGCTTGCCGTCCGGGCTGCACACCTGCGGTGCCGTGGGCTCGGACAGTTCGTGGTCGGCGACCCGCTTCGACCGGAAGTCCACAGTGCCGCGACCCCAGAGGTCCTCTCCGCCGCCGACCTCGACCTCGACCTCCTTGGGCAGTTCCTTGCTCGTCAGCGGCTTGCCCACGGTGATCGAGAGGAGGGCGCCCTCGCAGGGGCTGCGGTCCGTCGCGTAGAGGGACGCGGGCAGGGCGATCTTCTGCTCGACGCTCGCGTCCGTATGGAGTTCGACGCGCTTCACCCGGCGGATGTCGAAGTAGTAGTCGGGTCGAGTCCCGTCCGAGAGCCGATCGCCGTCGGCGCCGTTCGCGACTCCGTACACCAGTTTCCAGAACTCGACCTGCACGGTGATCTTCCGGCAGAGCGGGCCGTTGTACCCCGGCAGGCTGACAACCTTCACCTGGTCGTCCTCGTAGTTCTCCTTGGGCGTGTCGACGACGAGCCGGACCCAGTCCCTGGATTCCTCGGCCGTCCACCCCTTGTTGTCGTGGCAGCCGGACGCCCCGGTCGGATACGGCGGAGTGAGAGAGGGCGTCGGCGAAGGGCTCGGCGACTGGGACACCCCTGTCGAGCTCCCGGACGGATCCCCGGAAAGGGAGGTGCCCTGGGCGCTCGAACAACCCCCGGTGAACAGGACGGCCACGGCGAGGGCCGCGACGACCGGCACGACGGGGTCTTTCGGCCTGGGTACGCGCCTCGGTAGGTACCTCACCGGGCGAGCCAGTTCCTGGCTTCCGCGGAGCTGAAGCCCCGCAGCACGGCGAGGGCGAAGGTATTGCGCGGGAGAACCGAGACGCCGCCCCCCTGGAGCAGGCCCTGCACACCGCTCAGCAGGCTCAGCGCCTCGATGCCGATGACCGTGACACGTATGCCGTTCGACCGCTTGCCCGCGAAAACGCCACACAGCGGAAGCGCCCCGGCGATCAGCAACGTCAGCACTGCCACGCACCGGAGCAGCCCGGCCCCTTGTCTCGACCGTGGTCAGCCGCGTCGTCCACCACGGCCGACAACAGGCCGCCCGCCACCAGGTTCAGCACGGCCTGGACCCGTACCCCAACCAGCGCCGGCCTGACACTCTTCGGCATCTGCGCTTTCACGCTCGGTGTCGTCATGAATGCAAGAAAACGGCATACGGGTCAGGGAGACGTCGGTAGGAGTACGTAGTCCATGTACGTATGTGCCATCGCCGCCCGGCCGCCGCGATCTCCTCCGTCGTCGTTTCGGCGCGGAAACACGCTGCCTACTCTCGGCGACGAGGTCCACGGGCGAGACACAGGATGCGAGCTCCGGGCCGACCCCGCCGACCGCACGGTCGACGCACCTCTGGACGCGGCCGGGCGCCGGCATGCCCGCCCGGTACTCGACTGCCGCGTCGGGGCCTGTCCTTGCGGCCTCAACTCGGCCTCAATGAGGCCCGACAGAATCGCGCCGAAGACATGGAGGACGGTCGCGCCAGCTCAAGAACGGGATTCGAACCCGCCTGCGGCGGATTCCCCTTCCCACGCCCAGAGATTCCGCCTCGGTCAATCGGGCGCAGGGCGGCTCACCTCCGCTCGCACGGAGAGCAGACTTGGTGACCTGGGTCGCCTCAGGCGCTTTGCCCTTGTCCTCGGCGTCGAGGCAGGTTCGATCGGCCTCCACCGTTGGCACCGCCGTGTGCACTGCCCCTGCCGAGGGAGCGACCCATGCTCAGTCGGCCGGGGCGGTGCGAGGTCGCGCCGCAGATGGAGGCGTGCTGTCCTGGAACCATCCGCAGGAATGGAGGCCGATGCGTCACATCCGGACTTCCGCCTTCGCATCCTCCCAGTCGCCCGCGCCGACCGGAGCGGGCGGAGGCTTGCTGCCGGCGCGGGATCTCGCGGTCGCCTGGTTTCTGGTCGTCCTGATTGCGGTGCCCGCTTGGGCGCTGACGATCGGGCAGGCCCGGGACATGGGGGTCGAACCCGGCACCATGGGGATGGCCCTGCCGCTGTTCCTGCTGTTGTGGGTGACGATGATGGCGGCCATGATGCTGCCGTCCATGGCGCCGGTGGCCATCACGTGGGTGCGGGGGATCGGCCGGCAATCCACCGGCTGGACGCGGACCGTGCGCACCGTCGAGTTCGTGGGCGGGTACCTGCTGGTGTGGACCGCCTTCGGACTGCTCGCCTATGCGGCCCTCGCTCTCAGCGGTGGCCTGGTGGGCGACCATCCCACCGCCGGACGCTGGATCGGCGCGGTGGCCTTCCTGCTCGCGGGCCTGTATCAGCTTGGCCCTCTCAAGAAGGTCTGTCTGCGGCACTGCCGCGACCCCATGAGCCACCTGGTGCGCTACGCCGGGTTCCGCCAGCCTGCCCGCGACCTTCGCGTGGGCGTCCATCACGGCGCCTACTGTGTCGGCTGCTGCGCGGGACTGATGGTCGTCCTGATTCCGCTCGGCGTGATGAACGTGGCGGCGATGGCCGGACTGGCCGTGGTGATCTTCGTGGAGAAACTGTCGTCCCGTGGCCCGCTGCTCGCCCGGGTCGTCGGCGTCGCGTTCCTCGTGCTGGCCGTGCTCGCGCCGTTTCAGGACTGGCTGCTTCCGGGGCTGCAGGGGTCCATGCCGTCGATGGACGGCATGTGACTCACCCGGTCCCCGACGACCGTGCTGTCCGCCACGCGGCCCGCTGGCAGCTGGCAGCTGGCAGCTGAAGAAGCCTGCGCTGGACACGCAGAACGGCACCAGATAATTGAACAGCACCCGCATCCAGGTCGCGGCCGTGGCGTTCCCGGACGCCGGAGAACTGCGACAGCTGGCCGATGGCCCCGCCTTCCCTGCCGGACAGGATGCGCTCCAGGGCGTCGGCCTGCTCACCACTGGCCGCGGTAGCCGCGACCAGCCCGGCCTTCCAGTTACCGGAGGGCAGATTGGAGGGGAAGTAGTTGCAGAACGCGAAGTCCACGTCGGACAGGTCCAGGTCGTCCAGACTCCCGTCTGCCACTGCGGATGATGGGTGGCTGCGACTGCCCGCCGATGGACGCGACCGCTCGCGTGACCGGGGCCGCCTCGCCCCGAGGCCGATGATTTTGAACGGGGAACCCGCCTCGTCGGCCGGAGTGCGCCGGGACCAGGTAATGGGTCCCGTGTTCACGGATTCGGGCCGGTGATCAAACGGCCGCAGTGAGGCCCGGTGGTGCTCCCCGGCCGGGTAAGGCTCCAGCCGGGCCGCCCGGCTCTTCAGTCAGGACCGCTCCAGTCGAAGGGGAAGTATTTGCTCGACTTCCCCGAGCGTTCCCAGGAGAAGCCGAATGCCTCGGCCCGGTCGACGGTGGCCCGTCCCCAGGTGGCGATCTGGCCCGGCCCGACCTCGGCGCCCGGGGCATTATGAACCTGAACGCGTGCGCCGTCCGGGGTCGTCGGCCCGGTGAGTGCCTCAGCGGTGGCCGTGACCCGGCCGGGAATCTCGGCTCGCCAGGTGGCGAGGTCCTCGTCGATCTCCACGTGGATGGGGGCGCTGTCCATGCCGCGCATCTCGGGGTGGAACATCTCCCCGAACTGCGCGGGCCATCCGCCCGCCTCACCACCGAAGATGGCCCCGAGTGCACCGCGCTGCTGCTCGTCGGCGTGCTCGTCGAGGAAGACCGCGGCGTACGCCTCAGTGTGCGCGCCGGCCCAGACGTTGCCGACGAAGGAGCCGAGCATCAGGACGTTGAGATCGTCGAGCCGCACGTCGCCGAAGCTGCCTTCCCGGATATGCCAGACCAGCACGCCTTCGCAGTCGCCGTAGGTCGGGGGCTGTGCAAACGTGCAGGGGCACGGTATGGCGCACTTGCACACATCGAACCAATCACCGGCCAGGCGCCAACGCGTACCGGTGGTGACCTGCTCTGTCATCTCGCTTGCCTCCTGCCGAGCTCAAGGGAGCTCACTCGGAGTGGCGAGACCGCCTGTCCCGAGCTCGCTCCCGGGATGGCGAGGCGGCCTCCCTTCCAGCTTGCACCTCACGTCCTGGTAGGGGGAACCCGGCCACCGCGGAGCTCACGTGCGAGGGGGCACCCTGGTGAGCTGCGTGGCCGGCTGCAGCAGTCGCAGCCGGGCCGGCGCCGCAGGCATCCGCCTCGGCGCCGGCCCACCGTCGATCGAGCGGCCTACGGCCGCGCGTCCAAGACGGTCGCCACATGAAGCGCGCTCGGCCTGGTGCTGAACGCGTTGGTGCTGTTCAACACCAGGTACATGGACGCGGCCGTCACCCAGCTCCGCGCCGACGGCTTCAACGTCCGCGACGAGGACGTCGCACGCCTGTCCCCGTTCGTCCGCTACCACCTCAACATGCTGGGCCGGTACTCCTTCCAGCTCCCGGACCTGCCCGGCGGCCTGCGGCCGCTGCGGGATTAAGCACGCCTCCGAGAGCGAATGAGCTCCTGCTTTTCCTGCCCTCCGCAGCTGCGGGGGGCTGCTCCGGTCACACAGGCTATGACAGTCGCTATATCGCAGCGTAGGATCGACTTATAACAGTCGTCATAGGGGGAGTCGTGACCGTCATCACCGTGAACAGTTCGAAGGGCCGCCTGAGCCCGGAGCGGCGCCGCAGGCTGGCCGAGACGCTGACGGACGCCGTGCTCGTGCCCGAGGTCGGGCAGTTCGCCCCGGCCGCGCGGGT
Source organism: Streptomyces sp. Q2 (assembly GCF_056820935.1). Taxonomy (NCBI): domain Bacteria; kingdom Bacillati; phylum Actinomycetota; class Actinomycetes; order Kitasatosporales; family Streptomycetaceae; genus Streptomyces; species Streptomyces sp. Q2. The sequence continues at coordinate 129,219 of NZ_JBXEJE010000014.1, forward strand.
CGGGTTCCAGGTGCACTTCACCGAGCGCGAGCCCGACATGATGGCCATCGGCGGCCGCCTTCTGGCCGACGCGGGCCCGGGCGCCGACGCGATGGTGATCGACGTGACGGTCATGGACGGCGACTGGCGCCAGGAAGTTCGCGCCGAGGTCATCGAACGCGTCCTGGCCGCGATGGCCGACGCCTGCGGCATGCCGGAGCCGTCGCCAGCCTGGTGGGTGACCTTCCGCGTGGTCGACGAGGGCAGCTGGGGTTCACGCGGAGGCGTCCTGTCCGTCCTCTCCCTCCTCGAAAGCGGCGTGTTCACCGAGGAGAAGGCCAAGGCCGTCCGCGCCGCGCTCGGCGCGTAAGGGCTGCGCGCGGGCGGCGCCCCGTTCTTCGCGCGGAGCGTCGCCCGCACCGTGGCAAGTGGCCTTCCATGAGGCCCTCAGTGCTTGATCATGGCGTCGATGAGGGTCTGGAGCTGCGCCGCGGTGCGGTCCAGGGGTTCGGTGCTGCGCTTGGCGCGGCAGAGGGCCACGGAGCCCTCGACGGCCGCGACGATGAGCGTGGCGACCTGCGCCGCCCGCTCGGCGTGGGCTCCGTGTGCGCGCAGGGAGTCCGCGAGCAGGCCCTCCCACTGGTCGAAGACCTCGGCCGCGGCCGCCAGGGCGGGCGGTACCTCGTCGGCCGAGGGTTCCTCGATGGCCACGGCCAGGACGGGGCAGCCGGCGTGGAAGTCGGTGTCGACGACGATTCCCCGCCACAGGGCCAGGAAGGCGCGCAGACCGGCGGCGGGGCCGGCCTCGAGTTCCTTGCGCAGCCTGCGGGCGACCCATTCCCCCGTGTAGCGGACCGCTTCCGTGGCCAGCTGCTGCTTGCCCTCGGGGAAGTAGTGGTACGTCGAGCCGAGCGGCGCCCGGGCGTGCTTGGCCATCTCCCGGATGCTCGTGGCGCTCAGCCCGCGCCGGCTGATCATGTCGGCGGCGCCGGCCACGATCCGCTCGCGGGACGGCGTACCGCTGCTGCTCTTGGTCACCTGCACGTCTCCTCTGGATATAACGATCGTCATAGTCTAGCGTGACCTCTCGTTATGGCGACTGTCATAACGAGAGGCTGTCGAAGAACCGAGGAGCTGCCATGCCGATGATCCGGTTGACCGTCCCGACCGGCGCCCTGACCGATCAGGGCCGCGCAACGATCCAGCAAGATCTCGCCGCTGCACTGCTGCGCTGGGAGGGTGCGCCCGACACCGCCTTCTTCCGGGCCCAGGCCTGGAGCTACCTCACCGAGCTGCCCGAGGGCGCGCAGAAGACGGCCGAGGACGACACTCCCCGCTTCCTGGTGGAGGTGACGGTTCCCCAGGGGGCTCTGTCGGAGCGGCGCAAGGCGGGCCTGGTCGAGGAGGCCACCGCCACCGTGGCCTCGGCCGCCGGCCTGTCCCCGGACCAGGCACTGAGGGTGTGGGTGCTGGTGCACGAGCAGCCTGAGGGCAACTGGGGCGCGGGCGGCTCCGTCGTCCGCTTCGCCGACCTGGTCGCGCTGGCGAAGGGGCAGCGGGCCGATGCGTGAACTGACCTACATCGCCCGGCGCACCGTCGAATGGCGCGAGGCCCCCGACCCCAAGATCCGGTCCGGCCTGGAGGCGATCGTCGCCCCCGTCGCCGCCACCTCCTGCGACGTGGACTCCTCCATCCTGGCCGGGCACGGCTTCATCGACCCGCCGTTCGCACTCGGCCACGAATGCGTCGCCCGCGTCACCGACATCGGCGACCAGGTCACCACCCTGGCCCCCGGCGACCTGGTCGTGGTGCCCTGGTCCATCAGCTGCGGCACCTGCACCCCCTGCCGCGGCGGGCTCACCGCCCACTGCGCATCGGTCCCACACATGGCCATGTACGGCGCGCCGATCGGCGGCAGCTGGGGAGGACTCTTCTCCGACCTGGTCCGCGTCCCCTACGCCGACGCCATGCTCGTCCCGCTGACGGCCGGTCTCGACCCGGTCGCCATGGCCGCGGCCAGCGACAACTGGTCCCTGTCCTGGCGCCTGGTCGCCCCCCACCTCAAGACACGGCCGGGCGCCCGGGTCCTGGTCGTCGCCCGCGGCAGCATCGGCCTGTACGTCTGCGACATCGCCCGCGCCCTCGGCGCCTGCGACGTCCTCTACGTCGACCCCGACGCCGAGCACCGCCGCCTCGCCGAAAGCTACGGTGCCCGCACCGCCGAGGCGATCGAGCCGATCCAGCACGGCTTCGACATCGCCGTCGAGGCCACCGGCCGCGTCGACCAGCTCGCGCTCGCCGTCAGATCCCTCGCCCCCGAGGGCATCTGCGAGTCCGCCGGCAACCACTTCCGACCCGGCGAGCTCCCCCTGCTCGACATGTACCTCACCGGCGTCACCCTGCGCATCGCCCGCGACAACGTCCGCGCCCACATCCCCGACGCCCTCGACCTCGCCGCCTCCGGAAAGGTCTCTCCCGACCGCGTCGTCTCCCACGTCCTCGACTGGGAACAACTGCCCGACGCGCTGCCGGAGAAGCAGCTGAAACCCGTCTTCGTACGGGACATCACCCCGGCCCCGACCCCGAGCTGATCCCCGCCGACCGGCCGCGGCATGCGGCCACGCACCGAGAAGCCCCGATGACATCGCCCCTGCCCCACCACTCCGCCACCAGCACCGCCCCCGAGCGACAAGACGAGGAGGAACTCCACCAGCGACGGTCAGCGATCGCCGCGCTCGGCCACGAGCTGCGCGCCCTGGTGGACGCGACCGTCCGCACCACAGCCGCACCAAGCACCCTGCACCGCGTGGCGGACGGCGTACACAGGCGCACCGCGCAACTGACCGGACGCCGCGCACATGCGGAAGTCCCTGAGGTCGACGAGTTTCCGGGCGGAGTGCGGATGTACAGCCCCGTCACCGGGACCGGCAGCCCCCTCGCGCCGCCTCTGCGCGTGACACGGCTCGACCGCGGCGCCACAGGCACATGCGTCCTGGGCATCGCCCACGAAGGGCCGCCCGGCTACGGACACGGCGGCATCAGTGCCATGCTGCTGGACGAGTTGATGGGCTGGGCCTGCGCCACCGTAGGAATGCCGGGTATGACCGTCTCCCTTCAAATGCGCTACCACCGCCCCGTTCCACTGGAATCCCCGCTGCGCGTACTCGCCCATGTCACAGGCGCCGAGGGCCGCAAGGTGTACGTGACTGGTTCGATCGTCACCGAAGAAGACCTCGCCACCGTCCTGGTGGCGGCAGACGGAGTCTTCGTCTCGCCGGACCCCGAGCATGCCCGGGCTCTGTTTCCCAGCCTGCGAAGCGCCCCGCGGTAAGCCCACTCCGCCCCGGCAGGAGCCGTTCAGCGGCGGCTGTCTCCCGTGGCGAGCAAAGCCGTGAGCTCGGCGATCGCCTCCGGGGACGGCTTGAAGTACCGGCGGACGTTCTCCGGCTTCTTGTGCCGGGACTTCGCCATCAGCATCAGCAGCGACGCTCCCTGCTCACCGAGATGAGTCAGGGAGGATGGCGGTACTCGTACAGGTCTGGACGGCGGTGTGCTCCTCCAGCAGCGCCTGGGCCTGCCCGTACGACAGCCGGGCGAACCCGGTGTCCGGGCAGACGTCACGCGGGCCAACGACCCTGCCGGGGCCGGGCTTGCGGTGGGTGACGAACACCGGCCCGCGGGTGCGGCCCTACAGCAGCCGGGGCAGGAGCCGGGCGGTGCCGGCGTCCCAGTACACGGTCTCCAGTACGTAGTCCTCGCGGGTCTGGCGGGCCTTGGTACGGGCGCCCTTCGCCTTCACCTGGCAGCGGCGCCTGGCGAAGTCCAGCTCCTCGATGTTCACGCCGGGGATCTCCTCCGCCCGCCCGACGTCTCGTGGAACATCCGCCACAGCGTCTTCTCCCGCAGGTGGACCTCGCGCCGGGCGATCTGCCGGTCGACGGTCATCTTCGAGCGGGCCGGGGTCTCGGAGTCCGGCACCGCCAGCCGCTTCGCCCGGTCCGGAACCGTCGGGCCCTCGTACCCGCGGTCGGAGCACCAGCTGGTCCAGGACAGCACGGCACCGCGGCGGGCGTTCCACGTGTTCACCGCTGAGCGGCCCCACCAGCAGCTCCAGCACCTCGCCGATCTCCGCGTCCTCCAACGAGGCGAGCGGCCAGCCCTTTCCGAGGCGCTCGGCGGTCTTCCCGACCGCGATGCCGTAGTTCCGGACGGTGTTCGGGTTGCCGAGCGAGTCCAGGAACAGATCGGCCGCCGTCCGGACGGTCCCCGCCTTCCCGTCGGCAGCTGAACGAGTATGGGCACCGTTTTCCCCTTGCAGCAGACAACAGGGCCGCTTCGTGCAGCGGCCGGAGAACGTCACCGCAGGTGACGGATCAACTACCGCAGATATTGGGGTGTTATCCGTGGGAAGACTTCAGCCCCATCCCGGGGACGGCGCCCCGTCAGTCTCCGACCAGGGCCGACGAAGGCTTGGAGCACGATCTGACATGGAGTCCTCAACTCCCGTATCAGGCCGGCCACCGCCAATCAACCGCGTCGGTCGCGTCGGCACACGTCCATGGTGAGAGCCGTGAGCGGTCGTTCTCACTGACGGACCTGACCTCTGCTTGCTGGACGAGATCCGGCCGCCCCGATCGTTACGGCGTAGAGAACAGACCGGGCCCCGGAGGCGAGGAGCCCTCGGCGCGGACGCCGTTGGTGACCCGCAGGAACTCCAGCTTTTCCGCATCGGCGGAACCCGCGGCCACCGTGTAGACGACGAGTCGGATGTCGCAGCCTGGGACGGTGAGCACGTCGCAGTCGCAGATCACCTCACCCACCTGGGGGTGTAGCACGGTCTTGCGGGCCGAGACGTGCGGGCCGACCGTGCCCTCGTCCCACAGACGGGCGAACTCCGCGCTGGTCGAACGCAGTTCCTCGACGAGGTCGGTCAGGCCGCGATCGCGGGGATAGTCGATGAGAGCTGTGCGCAGGTCGGCGACGAGGGCAAGTCTCAGGGCGTCGTCGTCCTGGAGGACGGGCCAGGACGCGAGCCGGCCGGGCCCTGTGGCGAAGACCGCTCGTGCCAGGTTGCGGTCGTCGTGTGTCCGTGCGCTGGGGTCGCCTATCAGGACCGACCATGCGGGGGTCCAGGACAACAAGGTCCAGTCGGCGCTGAACACGCCCACGGGGAGCTCCCCGAGGCGGGCCAGCATCCGTTGGACCCCGGCCGGAACATGCGTGGAGACCGTTCCCTCCTGGGGAGGCAGGAGGCCAGCCAGCCGGTAGGCGTGATCGCGCTCCATGGGCTGCAGTTGCAGTGCCCTGGTCAGGCTCGCGACGACCTGCGCCGATGGGCTTGTGGCGCGTCCCTGTTCCAGGCGGACCACGTAGTCGACCGACAGCCCGGCGAGTTCGGCCAGTTCCTCGCGGCGCAGCCCCACCGCGCGTCGTCCGGGCCGTGAGGTCAGTCCGACGTCGGCGGGAGAAAGGCGGTCGCGCCAGCGGTGCAGTGCCGTGCCCAGGGTCTCGTCCACTCGGCCATTGTGTCTGCCGGGCCGTCGTCGTGCCTGGTACTGGCTGTCCTACCGTCACGGAGAGCACTGGTTGGTCCTCTCGTCACGGGCCGAGAGTGGACGCATGACGACAACATTCATCACCGGAGCCAACAAGTCCCTCGGGTATGAGACCGCCCGCCGCTTGATCGAGGCCGGCCACACCGTCCTCATCGGTGCGCGTGATCCGGAGCGCGGCCGGGCGGCCGCCGACGCACTCGGTGCCCGTTTCGTCCAGATCGATGTGACGGATGACGCGTCAGTGGCTGCGGCCGCCGCCGATATCGAGGCTCGCGAGGGCGGCATCGACGTCCTGATCAACAACGCAGGCGTCTTCGGGACGCACAGCCCCGCCGACCAGATCACGGCCGCTGACGCCAGTGAGGTGTTCGAGGTCAATGTCGTCGGGATCGTCCGGGTTACGCACGCGTTCCTGCCTTTGCTGCGCAAGTCCGCGAGCCCGGTCATCGTCAATGTGTCCAGCGGTATGGGATCGTTCGCGGCCACCCACGACGCAGAGCGCGTCGAGTCGAGGAACCTCGCGCCGCTCTACACGGCGTCGAAGGCTGCCGTGACCATGCTGACCACGCAATACGCGAAGTCCTGGCCGGACGTGAAGGTGAACGCGGCCGACCCGGGCTACACCGCGACCGACTTCAACGGGCACAGCGGCCCGCAGACAGTGACCGAGGGGACCGACGCGATCGTCGAACTCGCCGCCATCGGGGCGGACGGACCGACGGGAACCTTCCGCGACCGTCACGGTGAGGTGGCCTGGTGATCCACCCCTGAATCCGGGGCGTGCCCGGCACGGACGAGGGTTCCAGAGTGGCGGACTCGTGCCGAGATCCTTCATCTCGCCGGGCATGGCCCCCAGGGTCGTCTTGGTTTGTTGGGCTGGATGATGGCGTGTGCGGCAGCCTCAACGGCCTTGGGAGACCGGGACTCAGCTGCGCAGCCCGATGAGCAGAGCTGCGGTGGTTGCGTCGAGGAAGACGTAGCCGCGCTTGTCACCGCGCACGTGGCCCGGGTCAAGGCACTCCCGCCGGACTACCGGATCGTTTACAAGGAGATGCAGAAGTACCCGTTCAAGGTCGGACCGGTCAGCCTGCCCGACGGGCCCCTCCTCCCCTGGGATCGTCGACTTCTTCGAGGAGGCGTCGCCGCGGGCGAGGGAGTTTTGGAACTCATCGGCCCTGATGCCGCCGCGTTCTGCGACGACCTGATCAAGGACTCTCCCACCTACGCGGATGCCTACCAGGAATCCATGAGCGGGGAACCCGGCGCGGCCAGGAAGTGACAGCCGCCGGACCGGTTCGCAACACTGCCGGTTCCACACAGTTCCCGATCATCAGCATTACCGCAGCTCAGCGCGACGGCTGCCCGGCGAGGAAGCACGATCCTGATCCCGCTCCGAAGTCGCGAGCAGCGGATTCAGTCCGCTGAGCGATAGTTGACGCTCCGACACCTAACGAGGAACGTTTCCGCAGGTCAGCGACCTGCACAGGTGGGGCGGGTGGGACTCGAACCCACGGCCGACGGATTATGAGTCCATTGGGGATCTTGGCGGTCCTTGCCGATCCGTGCCGATTCACGCCGTTCTTGCAGGTCAGACGTGTCGATCTGCGTCAGCCCTGTGCAGTGCTTGTCGGTCTGTTCCTGTCCTTGTGGCCCCTCAATGGCCCCTGGGGGTCGATGAGTTGGACGCTTACCACAGCAGCAGCCGCGTCCGCCCAGTTCAGCCAAAGGGATAGAAACTCTCGTACAGCGGATTTCCTTTCCAACGCGCAGAGGCTCCGCCTCGGGACGGAGCCTCTGTGGCCGTAGTCGCAGGCCAGGACATCTACGGGCACGGAGCGGTCGCACAAGACGCGGGATACGTCAGCGGCCTTCTGGTGTCGCGTGTCATAGCCGATAGGAGAAGCGCAGCGCGCCGCCCTCCTCGCGGTAGCGGCCACGTCCTTGTTTGCCGAAGGGGTTCGGGAGCATGTGGAGGTCTACTCGCTCAGGATCGAGGACGGAGGTGACCACGAGGAGCCGCCAACGTTCATTGCCTGCGTGCGGGTCTGTCAAACGAGCGGTGTAACTCGGGTTATTGGAGTTACTGACGGGCTGCGGAGAGGCGTCCGTCGAAGGTGATGTCGAAGGCGTTCAGTGCGGTCTTCCAGCGCATGGTCCAGCGGGCCTGTCCCTCGCCGATGGTCAGGCCCTTCGTGGCGAGTGAGATGACCATCTCGTCGACGCCGGTCTGGCGCTTCTGCCGCTTCTTGACGATCTTCGGTTCGAAGGAGCCGTCGCGGTCGCGGGGCACGATTGTCTCCACCGGGCCCACGACGGTCAGCAAGGTCTTGGAGCGTTTGCCGTGCGGGAGTTGCCGCCGTTCTTGCCGGCCGCATCGTGCTTGTCATGGCCGAGGTGGTCGGTGATCTCGCCCTCCAGGGCGGACTCCAGCAGCCGCTTGGTCAGTTGCTGCAGCAGCCCGCCCTCGCCTGTCAGCTGCAGGCCCTCGGCCTGGGCCCGGTGCACCAGCTCGTCGATCAACTGGTCGTCCACGGCCTTCGCCGACACCGCCTCTGCCGAGTCGACAGGCTTGGGATCGGTCACGTTCTCACTGGTCATCGATGCATCTTCCATGATCGGGAGTTACACCGAACGTCTTACAGTCCCACAGCCCACCCACCACCATGCAGTGACTGTCAGTCAGCGCACACGAAGGGCACACCGCTCAAGTTCGAAGACCCAGATCAGCGAGAGAACGTGAGACGAGGCTGAGAAGGCGATGGAGATCAGCTCAGACCGACGGACGTGAGCCAGGCCTTGGCGACGTCGCTCATGTCGTCGAGCTTGGCAACCTTGCTGTTCAGCTCCATGAGTCCCTCGGTGGTCAGCGCCGCGGACACGGCGTTGAGAGTGCTGGTGACGGTGGGGGTGACCTTGTCCTTGTTGATGACGGGCAGGATGTTCTCGGCCAGGAAGAGGTTCTTGTCGTCCTTGAGGGTGACGAGCTTGTTCTTGGCGATGGCGGGGTCCGTGCTGGTCAGGTCACCGACCTGAACCTGGTTGTTGGTGATGGCGGCCAGGGTCAGCGGGCCTCCGGCGTCCAGCGAGACGAACTTCTTGAAGGACAACCCGTAGACGCTCTTCAGCCCGACCACGCCGTTGACCCGGGTCTTCCACTCCGGCGGTGCGCCCAGTGCCATCGTGCCGGCCACCGGGGCGAGGTCGGAGATGGTGGTGAGGTCGTGGGCGGTCGCCGTCTTCTGGGTGACGGCCAGCACGTCCTTGTCCTCCGCCGTGGACTGCTTGAGCGCGGAGATGCCAGAGGGCAGCGCCTTGGTCAGCGCGGCGGAGACCTCGGCCGGGCTGCTGGCCTTCGTCTTCGGGTCGAAGTACTGGAGCAGCGCGCCCGTGTACTCCGGGAGGAGATCGATCGAGCCGTCCTTGAGCGCGGGGATGTACGTCTCCCGGCTGCCGATGTTCAGCCGGGTCTTGACCTTGACGCCCTTGGCCTTCAGCGCCTCCGCGTAGATGGTGGCGAGGAGTTGGCTCTCCGTGAAGTTCGCCGACCCGACGGTGATGGTGTCGGCGGCGGACGAGGCGCCGACCGTGGCGCTGGTGCTCATCGGGTCACCGCCGCTGCCGCACGCGGTGAGGACGAGGGCGCCGGTGGCGGTCAAGGCCGCGAGGCCGAGGAGCTTCTTGCTTCTTGTGGACGCGCTGTTCATGGGACTCTCTTCACTGTGCGGTGGCGGTGGCGGTGGCGGATGCCGGTACTGCGGGAGGGGAAGTGCGGCGGGAGACCCTGCGGGTGAGGCCGGGCGAGACGAGGAGCCTGGCCAGCCCGAGCAGGAGGAGTTCGACGGCCAGGGCGAGCGCGGCGACGAGGATCGCTCCGCCCGCCATCTGCGCGTAGTCGCTCTGGGCGAGGCCGTCGATGAGGAACCGGCCGAGACCGCCGAGCGAGACGTAAGCAGCCACGGTCGCGGTCGCGATGATCTGCAGCGCCGCGGCCCGGATCCCGGACAGGATCAGCGGCAGCGCGCACGGCAGTTGAACGCGCAGCAGGATGTCCCGGCCACGCCAGCCCATGCCGCGCGCGGCGTCGACGGCGGCGGCGTCCACCGCGAAGACACCCGCGTAGGTGTTGGTCAGGATCGGCGGCACCGCGAGCAGGACGAGCACGATCAGGCTCGGAATGGTGAACGCCAGGTCGGAGGCGATGTGCGGGGTGATCAGCAGCACCGCGATCATCAGCACACCCAGCGTCGGCAGGGCACGCAGCGCGTTGGCGAGGCCGCCGACCAGGAAGGCGCCGCGCCCGGTGTGACCGATCAGGAGGCCGACGGGCACGCCGATGACGAGGGCGATGGCCAGCGCCATGCCGGACAGTTCGAGGTGGGCCAGGGTCTGGGCGGGGATGCCGTCGGGACCGCTCCAGTTGACGGGATCGGTGAGCCAGCCGGTGATGCTCGTGCTCATCGGGCGGACCTCCTGGGCTGCCAAGGGGTGAGCGAGTGGCCGGCGAGCAGGATCAGCCCGTCCAGCACCAGCGCGATGACCAGGCTCAGTACGACGCCGGTGACGATCGGGGTGAAGAAGTGCAGCTGGAAGCCCTGCGTGAACAGCGAGCCGAGCTGCGGCACACCGAGCAGCGCAGCCATCGACACGATGCTGACGTTGGAGACCGCCGCGACCCGCAGCCCGGCGGCGATGACCGGTACGGCGATGGGCAGTTCGATCCGTATCAGCCGCTGGTGCGACCGGTAGCCCATGGCGTGGGCGGACTGGATGACGTCGGCGGGTACGGCCGCCAGCCCGTCGGCCACGACCCGCACCAGGAGCGCCGTTGTGTAGACGCTCAGCGCGATGACCACGTTGACCGGGTCGAGGATCCGGGTGCCGAGCAACTTCGGCAGCAGGATGAACAGAGCGAGGGAGGGCACCGTGTAGACCAGCCCGGCCAGCGCCACCAGCATCGGGTAGAGCCGGCGGCTGCGGTGGGCCAGCCGGCCCAGCGGCAGCGCGACCAACAGGCCGATGAGGAGCGGCAGTATGGACAGCCAGAGGTGCCATGCGGTGAGGTCGGCGATCTCTCCGGCGTTGTGGCGGAGCCATTCCGCGGCGGTCACAGGTGGCTCCCGGCGGGGGCCTCGGCGGCGGGCTCGACGGACCCCGCGGTGGCCCCCGCGGCGGACTCGACGGCGGACCCGGCGATGGCCCCCGCAGGGGCGGTCGCCGAGGCGGCTGCGGCCTCTTCGATCGCGCGGGCCACGGCTGTCGGCGACACGGTCCCGGCCAGGTGTCCTTCGGCGTCGACCAGGACACCGCGACCGCTGGGAGAGGACAGTGCCGCGTCCAGCAGTTCGCGGAGGGTGCTGTCCGTACGGGCCGTGGTGGCGCTGAGGTTGAGGTCCTGCTCGGTGACCCGGTCGCCGTCGAGCCGGTCGAGCGCGGCCCAGCCGACCGGCTCACCGCCGGGGGCGGTGACCAGGATCCAGCCGTCCAGCGCCGCCGCCTCGGCCTCGGCGCGCGTCGCGCCGAGCACGACGGCAGGCTCGGCGGCGGGAATCACGCCGTCTCCCGTACCGGCGAAGCCCAGCGCCCGGTAGCCCCGGTCACGGCCGACGAAGCCCGCGACGAAGGCGTCGGCGGGCCGGGCCAGCAGCTCGGCCGGGGCAGCGGCCTGTGCGAGCCGCCCGCCCTCGCGGAGCACCGCGACCTGGTCGCCGAGCTTGAGCGCCTCGTCGATGTCATGGGTGACCAGCACGATCGTCTTGCCGATCTCGCGCTGGAGGCGGAGGAACTCCTCCTGCAACTGGGCGCGTACGACCGGGTCGACGGCGCTGAACGGCTCGTCCATCAGCAGGTAGGGCGGGTCGGCGGCCAGCGCGCGGGCGACACCGACGCGCTGCTGCTGGCCGCCGGACAACTGCCAGGGGTAGCGGTCGGCGAACTGCGGGCCGAGGCCGACCCGTTCCAGCAGTTCCAGGGCCCGGGTCCGGGCCTCGCGGCGGCCGAGCCCGAGGAGCCGGGGGAGCGCCATGACGTTGTCGGCGACGTTCTTGTGCGGGAAGAGGCCGGCGTGCTGGATGACGTAACCGATCTTCCGTCGCAGCTCGGTGGCGTCGGTCCCGGAGACCGGCTGTCCGCCCAGTGTGATGGTGCCGGAGGTGGGCTCGATCAGGCGGTTGACCATGCGCATGGAGGTGGTCTTGCCGCAGCCGGACGGCCCCACCAGAACGGTGATCTTCCCGGTCGGTGCCTCCAGACTGAGCCGGTCGACGGCGACCGTACCGTCCGGATATGCCTTGGTGACGTTGTCGAATCGGATCATGACATTCTCTCCGTTACGGTGCCGTATGTCGGCTGTGCCGGCTGTGCCGGCGGCGGTAGCTGCCCGCCGAGCGAACGCGACAGGTCGTGGGCCTCACCGGCGAGCCGGACCCCGATCCGTACGACCTTGTCGCCGCGCAGCCGGTAGTCGGGGACCACCACGCTCAGGGCGGCGATCACCCTGGATCCGGTGAGCAGTGGTGCCGCGATCGCGGTGACGTCGTTCTCGACGCCGTCCTCCACGACGACGTAACCCCGGGCCGGCGTCTCCCCCGCGAACACCGCCCCGACCGCGCTGGCGCGCCGGGGGATCGTCCGGCCCACCCAACTGGTGTGCCGGACCGAGTGAGTGCCCTCGGTGATCGCGATGTACAGGGCGGTGTCCTCGTGCGAGGGGATGCTCAGGTACACCGACTCCTGGGTCACCGCGACGATCCGTTCCATCGCCTCGCGGCAGTACGGCACCAGGGACTCGTGACTCAGGGCCCGTGCCCCGAACTGCACGATCCGGGTGCCGGGGCGGAACGATCCGTCGGCCTCGCGTCGTACGAAGCCGCCGTTCTCCAGCGCGCGCAAGAGGCGCAGCGCGGTGCTGGCCGCCAGCCCGGTCTCCCGGGCGCTCTCCGCCAGGGTGATGGCCCCGTGCTCGCAGACCACGCCGAGCAGAGCCATCGCCCGCTCCGCAGTCCGTATCGACGTTTCGCCCATGCCCCACCTCCTGAATAGGTGGAAACACTAGAGACGGTTCTTTTCGGATGTATTCAGTCAGGTTTCTGTTGAGTGAATCCCGATTGCCACCAGACGGAATATGTGAAACGCATAGTGGCGACTTGAGCACGAAGAGTCACCACTCGGCAGGGGAAATACTTTCGGAAGGGCAGGATTGCACTGCCACAGATATGCGCGGAGCCCGAAAGAACATCCTGAGCAGGCCGCTCTGCCGCCTGGTGGCAATCGGGTTTCATCGGGCAGAAACCTCGGCGAGCGAGACGCGAAACCGGGCGTCCATAGCGTCCGATTCCATACACACGCACCGCTGGGAAGGAATACCGTGAGTGATTCTCGGGAGCCGGTGGGCATCGGATCCACGCCGCTGTCCATTGACGACATCGTGTCGGTGGCGCGGCACGGCGCCCCGGTGCTGCTCACCGAGGAAGCCGCCCTGGCGGTCAAGGGCATGCGCGTCCGGATGCTCGCGGGCCTCGACGTGGACGGACAGCCCGTCTACGGGCTCACCACGGGCGTCGGCGACCTCTACGACGTGTCGGTCGCCCCGGAGCACGTGTCGTCGGCCCAGCTGAAGATGCTCAAGAGCCATGCCTGCGGGGTGGGCGAGCCCTACCCGCCCGAAGTCATGCGCGCCATGATCCTCCTGATCGTGCGGGCGATGGCCCAGGGCCGCAGCGGAGTGGGCCTCGGTCTGGTCGAGACCCTCGTCGCGATGCTCAACCGAGGCGTCACCCCCTGGTCCCCCGGCCGCGGCTCGGTCGGCTATCTGATCGGCACCGCACACATCGGCCTGGTCACGGCCGGTCTCGGCCGGGCGTACTTCGAGGGCGAGCTGCTGCCCGGCGCCGAGGCGATGCGCCGCGCCGGTCTGCCCGTTCTCGAACTGGGCCCCCGCGAGGGTCACGCCCTGATCAGCGGCACGTACGAGGTGACCGCGATGGCGGCGCTCGCCGTCCACGACGCTTGGCTGCTGACCGCCGCCGCCGACATAGCGGCGGCGATGAGCCTGGAGGCCCTGCGCGGCAACGACCGCGCCTTCGACCCCCGCGTCCAGCAGGCCCGCCCGCACCCCGGCCAGGCGGCCACCGCCGCGAACCTGCGCGCCCTGCTCGACGGCAGCGCGATCGTGGCGGCGCACCGTCACCACCGCCTCCAGGACCCGCTGAGCCTGCGCTGCGCGCCCCAGGTCCACGGCAGCGTGCGCGACGCGCTGGACTACGCCGAGCGCACGGTCACCATCGAGGCCAACTCGGTCACCGACAACCCGCTGTTCTCCGTCGCCGGCGACGAGCTCACCGCCCACACCGGCGGCAACGGCCACGGCGCCCCGGTCGCCATGGCGCTGGACGTCCTCGCCATCGCCGTCACCCACCTGCTCAACATCTCCGAGCGCCGCACCGACCGCCTCACCAACGCCCACTTCAGCGAACTGCCGGCCTTCCTCGCGGCCCCCGGCGGCGAGGACTCCGGCTTCATGATCCCGCAGTACGTCGCCGCCTCGCTGGCCGCCGAGGCCCGCGCGCTCGCCCAGCCCGCCTCCGTGCACAACATCCCGACCTCGGCGATGCAGGAGGACCACGTCAGCATGGGCGTCCCCGCCGGCTGGCAGGCCCGGCAGGCGGTCGAGTACGCACAGCAGGGCCTCGGCATCGAGATCCTGGCGGCGGCGCAGGGGCTGGAGCACCACGGCACCCTGCGCCCGGGAGCCGGGACGGGGGCCGCGTACCGAGCGGTCCGGGAGCGGGTGGCCGCCCTGGAGGAGGACCGCGAGATGTACCCCGACCTCGCGGCGGCCCGGGAGCTGGTCGCGGACGGCAGCCTCGTGGCGGCCGTGGAAGCAGTAGTGGGAGGACTGGCCCGATGAAGAGCACGGTGACGAGCGAGAACAACGCAGATCAGAAAGGCCCGCTGTCCGGCGTCAAGGTCCTCGACCTCTCCCGGGTCCTGGCCGGTCCGCTCTGCGGGGCGCTGCTCGGTGACCTCGGAGCCGAGGTCACCAAGGTCGAGATGCCCGGCGCCGGCGACGACTCCCGGCACTTCGCCCCGCACATCAACGGCGAGAGCTCGTACTTCATGATGCTCAACCGGGGCAAACGCGGCATCACCCTCAACCTGAAGTCCGACGAGGGCCGCGACCTGCTGCACCGCCTGGTGCGCGACACGGACATCCTGATCGAGAACTACCGGCCCGGCGTCACCGCCCGCCTCGGCATCGACTACGACACCCTGGCCGCCGTCAACCCGCGCCTGGTGTACGTCAGCATCTCCGGCTTCGGCCAGACCGGACCACTCGCCCACCGCCCCGCCTACGACCACATCATCCAGGCCATGGGCGGCATCATGAGCCTCACCGGCTGGCCCGGCACCGGCCCGACCCGCGTCGGCGAGTCCATCGGCGACGTCGTCGCCGGGATGTACGGCTCGTACGGTGCCCTGGCCGCGCTCCGGCAACGCGACGTCACCGGGCACGGGCAGCACGTGGATGTCGCCATGTTCGACTCCGTGCTGTCCCTGCTGGTCGTGTCGCTGTCCCAGTTCACCGCCGACGGCACCGAACCCGAGCGGATCGGCAACCGTCATCCGGTCTCCGCCCCCATGGACAGCTTCCCCGCCCGCGACGGACAGGTCGTCCTCGCGGTCGCCAACGACGCCCTCTTCGCCCGTCTGTGCAAGGAGACCGGCATGCCCGAACTCCTCGACGACCCCCGCTTCGCCACGGACGCCCAGCGCGCCCGCCACCACGCCGAACTCCGGGTACTGATCGAGAACTGGACGCGTGGCCTGACGGTCGACGAGGCCGTGAACCGGCTGGAGGCGGCGGGCGTACCGGCAGGTCCCATCTGGAGCCTCAAGGAGGCCCTGGACAGCGACCACGCGCGGCAGCGACAGCTGCTGGGCACCGCACGGCACCCGGTGGCCGGCGAGGTCGCCGTGATGCGTCAGCCCGTCCGCTTCTCCGGAGCGCAGCCCGCCGCCCCCGCACCCGCGCCGGTCCTCGGGCAGCACACGGACGAGGTGCTGGCCGCCGCGCTCGGGCTGAGCCCCGACGAGATCGCGGGCCTGCGCGCCCGTGGCGCGATCTGAGCCCTCGAATGGAGAGAGACATGCCGGAGAAGAAACTGCCCACCGTGGCGGTGATCGGCGCCGGGACCATGGGCGCGGGCATCGCCCAGGTCTTCGCCCGAGCGGGCTGCCGGGTCGCCCTGTGGTCCCGCAGCGAAGCCACCCTGGACGCCGCGCGCGCCCTCGTCCCGGACGAGGTCCTCCGCACGCGTTCGCTGTCGGAGGCGCTGGACGGCGCGGACGTGGTGAGCGAGAACGTCGCCGAAGTGGTCGCCCTCAAGCAGGACGTCCTCGCCTCGATCGAGGCCGCGGTGACACCGGACTGCCTGCTCACCACCAACACCTCCAGCGTGCCGATCACCCTGCTGGGCACGGCACTTGACGATCCCGGCCGGTTCCTCGGCATGCACTGGTTCAATCCCGCGCCGGTCATGCCGCTCGTCGAACTCGTCGCCGGCGAGGCCACCTCCGCGACGGCGATGGAGCGCGCCGAGTCGCTGACCCGGCGGCTCGGCAAGCTGCCCGTCGTCGTACGGGCGGATGTCCCCGGCTTCGTCGTCAACCGTATCCAGTACGCGGTGCTGCGCGAGGTGCTGCACCTGGTGGAGTCGGGCGTGACCTCCGTGGCGGACGCCGACCTGGCGGTCCGTACGACGCTCGCCCCACGCTGGGCGGCCTGCGGCCCACTGGAGCTGATGGACCTGGCCGGGCTGGACGTGGTCGAGCAGGTGTCGGCGATCCTGATGCCCGAGCTGAGCCGCTCGGCCGAGGTGCCGGAGTCCGTGAGGAAACTGGTGGCCGAAGGCGCTCTGGGCGCCAAGTCGGGACGCGGCTTCTACGAGTGGCCCGGCGAACGGGCCGACCGGGTCAAGGCCCACCGGGACGCCGTCGTCAGGCAGTTGACCCACGATGGCTGACGGCACCGGCACCATTCTGACCCGTACTGAGGACGCGGTCGGCCACGTCCGCCTCCACCGCCCCGAAGCGGCCAACGCGTTGAGCCGCGCCATGATGACGGCTCTGCTGGACGCCGTACGCGCCTGGGACGCCGACCCCGACGTCCGCTGCGTCGTCATCAGCGGCACGGAACGCCTCTTCGCGGCCGGCGCCGACATCGCCGACCTGGCGGAACTCTCGGAGTCCGGCCCGGTCGGCACGTACCTCGATGATTTCAGCGACCTGTGGGAGGCCCTGTACGCCACCCGCATCCCTCTCGTCGCGGCGGTCAACGGCCATGTCCTGGGCGGCGGCTGCGAACTCGCCATGATCTGCGACCTCGTCATCGCCTCGGACACCGCCCGCTTCGGCCAGCCCGAGCTGCGTCTCGGTGCGATCCCCGGTGCGGGCGGCACCCAACGCCTCGTCCGCGCGGTCGGCAAGGCCCTCGCGATGGACATGATCCTCACCGGCCGCACCATCACCGCCCCCGAAGCCCTCGCCGCCGGCCTCGTCAGCCGCGTCGTACCCCCCGACCAGCTCGACCGCACAGCCCACGACACGGCCCGCACCATCGCCGCCCACCCCGCGACCGCGGTCCGACTGGCGAAGGAGGCGGTGCTGACGGCCTTCGAGACGCCCCTCTCTGTCGGCATCCGCACCGAACGCCGCCTGGCCGCCCTCAACTCCTCCACCGACGACCACACCCAGGGCCTGCGGGCCTTCCTCGACAAGCGCCGGAGCAACGAACGATGACTGGAATTTCTGGACCGAGGACCGTGCGCGCTCCGCGCGGGAGCTCGCTCAGCGCGCAGGGCTGGCAGCAGGAGGCGGCGCTGCGGATGCTGCAGAACAACCTGGATCCGGAAGTCGCCGAGCACCCCGACAAGCTCGTCGTCTACGGCGGCACGGGAAAGGCGGCGCGTGACTGGCGGTCGTTCGACGCCATGGTCCGCACCCTGCGAACCCTGAAGCAGGACGAGACGATGCTGGTGCAGTCCGGCCGTCCGGTGGGGGTGATGCAGACCCACGAGTGGGCCCCGCGGGTCCTGATCGCCAACTCCAACCTGGTTGGCGACTGGGCCAACTGGGAGGAGTTCCGGCGCCTGGAGGCCCTGGGCCTGACCATGTACGGGCAGATGACCGCCGGTTCCTGGATCTATATCGGTACGCAGGGCATCCTCCAGGGCACCTACGAGACCTTCTCCGCCGTCGCCGCGAAGAAGTTCGGCGGCACCCTCGCGGGCACGATCACGCTGACGGCCGGCCTCGGCGGCATGGGCGGCGCGCAGCCCCTCGCCGTGACCATGAACGACGGCGTCGCGATCTGTATCGACGTCGACCCGCGCGCCATCGAGCGCCGTATCGAGCACCGCTACCTCGACGTGCGCGCGGACTCGCTGCAGCACGCCCTGCAGCTGGCGGTGGAGGCCCGGGACGCCCGCCGCCCTCTGTCGATCGGCCTGCTCGGCAACGCGGCCGAACTGCTCCCGCAGATGCTCGCCGAGGGCGCCCCCATCGACATCGTGACCGACCAGACCTCGGCCCACGACCCCCTCGCCTACCTCCCCATCGGCGTCGACTTCGACGACATGGCCGACGCCGCGGCCAAGGACCCGGCGGGCTTCACCACCCGCGCCCGTGAGTCCATGGCCAAGCACGTCGAGGCGATGGTCGGCTTCATGGACGCCGGCGCCGAGGTCTTCGACTACGGCAACTCGATCCGCGGCGAGGCCCAACTCGCCGGATACGAGCGGGCGTTCGCCTTCCCCGGCTTCGTGCCTGCCTATATCCGGCCGCTGTTCAGCGAGGGCAAGGGGCCCTTCCGCTGGGCCGCCCTGTCCGGTGAGGCCTCCGACATCCACAAGACCGACAAGGCGATCCTGGAGCTCTTCCCGGAGAACGAGTCCTTGCACCGCTGGATCAAGATGGCCGGCGAGCGCGTCCACTTCCAGGGCCTGCCCGCCCGTATCTGCTGGCTCGGCTACGGCGAGCGGGACAAGGCCGGTGAGCGGTTCAACGACATGGTCGCCAGTGGTGAGCTGGCCGCCCCGCTCGCCATCGGCCGCGACCACCTCGACTCGGGCTCCGTCGCCTCCCCGTACCGCGAGACCGAGGCCATGCTCGACGGCTCCGACGCGATCGCCGACTGGCCGCTGCTCAACGCCATGGTCAACGTGGCCTCCGGCGCGTCCTGGGTCTCCATCCACCACGGCGGCGGCGTCGGCATGGGGCGCTCCATCCATGCCGGCCAGGTCTCCGTCGCCGACGGCACCGCACTCGCCGGCGAGAAGATGCGCCGCGTGCTGACCAACGACCCCGGCATGGGTGTCATCCGCCACGTCGACGCCGGCTACGACATCGCGGAGACGGTCGCCGACGAGCGGGGCGTCCGGGTGCCTATGCGCGAAGGTGTCTGATCCCCGGAACGCGCATCGCTCTCCCAGAACGCGCCGAGGTCACCACCGCTCACTCCACGAACAGCCCGCGCGCCGCCTCCCCCGCGTCGAACTGCTCCAGCCGGACCTGCGCGTCCGGCAGGTCGTCGCAGATCGCCTCCAGCAGCACCCGGCCCAGCAGTATCGGCGCGCAGGCGGTGTCGAAGGCGAGCCCGGTGCCGACGGCGGCGAGCAGCAGCAGGTCGGACACAGAAGGCAATGACGGCGAGCACGATCTGTTGCGCGAGGCGGGGTGCACCTATATCTGGCCGACACGGACCTATCAGCCAAATAAATCACCCTATATCGGACACAGATTGGCCCCTGGCTTGGCCCCTGAGACGGCAGAGCCCCCCTCACATTCGCTGCACAACCATCGAACCCGAGCGAGGGGACGACAAAACCGCAGGTCAGATCGTTTCCGCGCGCGCAGCGAGTGGTGGGGCGGGTGGGACTCGAACCCACGGCCGACGGATTATGAGTCCGCTGCTCTAACCGGCTGAGCTACCGCCCCATCGCGGCGTGTCGCGTACACGTGTGCGCGCCGTCTGCCGCAGCATAGCCGCTCATACGATCTCCTGCTTCGGATGGTCGACTTCGCCTGCCCTGGAGGACTGCGGCGCGCTGAGCCCGGTTCCCACGGACATGAAAAAGGACCCCTACGGGGCCCTCGTTCACGTTGCTCTCCCGACTGGACTCGAACCAGTAACCTGCCGGTTAACAGCCGGCTGCTCTGCCAATTGAGCTACGGAAGATCGAAGCTCCCCCGACTGGACTCGAACCAGTAACCTGCCGGTTAACAGCCGGCTGCTCTGCCAATTGAGCTACGGAGGATTGCCTCGCTGCATCGAACGTTGCTCCCTGGGTATTCGCCAGGGGGCGGGCGGTCGCTGCGACACATACATTAGCGCAAGCAGGGGGGTGCTCCGCCAATCGGTTCCCCTCTGGCACCGATGCCGCGCCGCAGACCAACACGAGGGAAGGGTGGCTGTCATGCGCTACCGGCTCACGTTCGTCGTCGGACTCGCTCTGGGTTACGTGCTGGGCACGAAGGCCGGACGCGAGCGCTACGAGCAGCTGAAGAAGTCCGCCCGCCAGGTCGCACAGAACCCCGCCGTCCGCAATACCGCGGAGACGGCGGCTCAGCAGGGCCGCCAGTACGCGGGCAAGGCGTACCACGTGGTGAGCGAGAAGGTGGGTGACCGGGTGCCCGACTCGGTGGCCCAGCGGGTGCGATCCCTGCGCGATCACCACACGAACGGGGCCGCCGGGGACGACTGGGGTACCAGCAATACCTAGCGGTCCGGGCCGTGTCGGGGGCCCTTCGACGGACAGGGGCCCCCGAGCCGACACGTTCACCCCTCGCGGTACGGCAGAATTTTGGCCATGGGGATAGTCGCCGGGCTGGACAGTTCGCCCGAATTCACTCGCATCGTCGTCTGTGACGCGGACACGGGCGCCGTGCTGAGGCAGGGTTACGCACCGCATCCGGTGGAGAACACCGACGGCGGTGCGCGGCCTTCCGATGTCGACCCGCAGGCCTGGCTGCTGTCCCTCGGTGAAGCCGCCGGCGGCGGGCTGCTGGAGGGCGTGCAGGCCATCGGCGTGTCCGCGCAGCAGAACGCGGTGGTGCCGCTGGACTCCCAGGGCAACACCGTGCGGCCGGCGATGGTCGGCGGGGACCGGCGGGCGCAGGTCGCGGCGGCCGATCTGGTCGACGCGCTCGGCGGGCGCGAGGCGTGGGCGCAGGCCGTGGGCTGTGTGCCGCAGGCCGCGCAGCCGGTGGCGAAGCTGCGCTGGCTCGCCAAGACCGAACCCGAGGCCGCCCAGCGCACGGCCGTCCTGCTGCAGGCCCACGACTGGCTGGTGTGGCAGCTGCTCGGGCGGCCGGTGAGACGGACCACCGATCGCGGTGGGGCGTCCGGGACCGGGTACTGGTCCGCCGCCACGGGTGCCTACCGGGCCGATCTCGTCGAGCTGGCGCTCGGCCACCAGGTCATGCTGCCCGAGGTGATCGGGCCCTCCGACGCGGCCGGTACGACTCCGGAAGGGCTGCTGATCTCCGCCGGGACCGGCGAGACGATGTCCGCCGCCTTCGGGCTGGGGCTCGGTCTGGGCGATGCGGTGGTGTCGCTCGGGGCCTCCGGTTCCGTGATGGCCGTGCACCCCGAGGCGCTCGTGGACCAGAGCGGGATGATCACGTCGTTGGCGGACGCCACCGGCATGCACCTGCCGGTCGTCACCACGCTGAATGCCGTACGGACCCTGCGCGGGGCCGCCGAGATGCTGGGGCTCGCCGATCTGGAGAGCCTGTCCGAGCTGGCGATGAAGTCGACGCCGGGGGCGCACGGACTGGTGCTGCTGCCCTATCTGGAGGGTGAGCGGACGCCGAGTCTGCCGCACACCGCCGGGACGTTGGCCGGCCTCAGGCGTGAGTCGATGAAGCCGGAGCATCTGGCGCGGGCCGCGTTCGAGGGCATGCTGTGCGGGCTCGCGGACGCGCTCGACGTGATGCGCGGCCGGGGTGTGGAGGTGCGGCGCGTCTTCCTGCTGGGGGCGGCCGCCGAGCTGCCCGCCGTGCAGGCGGCGGCGCCCGCGCTGTTCGGCGCGCAGGTCGTCGTACCGCAGCCGGCGGACTACGCGGCGATCGGGGCGGCCCGGCAGGCCGCCTGGGCGCTCGGCGTGTCGCAGGGGAACCTCGACCCGCGCACCCCGCCGGCCTGGCAGGGAGCGGCGGCGCAGGTTCTGGAGCCCGGCGAGGACCTGGCGGTGGGGCAGGCCGTACGGCAGCAGTTCGTGTCGGTGCGGGAGCAGACACATCCGGGGGCGTTCCGGTCATAGCGGAACGTAAGACTCCGGTATGAGCCTGGGCCGGAAGGCCGAGTGAAGCACTGCTGTCGGCTTAATCGGTTGAGGTAACACGGGTGGAGTGTCCGACGATAGGGGCCAGGGGCAACCAAACCCCGCCCCCACCGCCGACTCCGAGAGACCAAGCGTGCTCATACGACTTCTGCGGACCTATCTCAGGCCCTACAAGAAACCCATCACCCTTCTGGTGCTGCTGCAGTTCCTGCAGACCTGCGCCACTCTCTACCTGCCCACGCTGAACGCGGACATCATCGACAGCGGCGTCGTGAAGGGCGACACCGGCTACATCCTCTCGTTCGGCGCGCTGATGATCGGCATCTCGCTCGTGCAGGTCGTGTGCAACGTGGGTGCCGTGTACCACGGCGCGAAGACCGCGTCGGCGCTCGGCCGGGACCTTCGGGCCGCCGTCTTCGACCGGGTGCAGTCCTTCTCGGCGCGCGAGGTCGGCCAGTTCGGCGCGCCCTCGCTGATCACCCGGACGACCAATGACGTCCAGCAGGTCCAGATGCTGGCCCTGATGACGTTCACCCTGATGGTGTCGGCACCGATCATGTGTGTGGGCGGCATCGTGCTGGCGCTCGGCCTCGACGTACCGCTGTCCGGGGTGCTGGTCGCGGTCGTGCCGGTGATGGGGATCTGCGTGACGCTGATCGTGCGCGCCCTGCGCCCACTGTTCCGGTCCATGCAGGTGAAGCTGGACACGGTGAACCGGGTGCTGCGCGAGCAGATCACCGGCAACCGCGTGATCCGCGCCTTCGTCCGGGACGAGTACGAGGAGCAGCGGTTCAGGAAGGCCAACGCCGATCTGACGGACACCGCCCTGGGCGCCGGCAACCTGCTCGCACTGATGTTCCCGATGGTCATGACGGTGGTGAACCTGTCGTCGATCGCGGTGGTGTGGTTCGGCGCCCACCGCATCGACAGCGGGCAGATGCAGATCGGCGACCTGACCGCGTTCCTCGCCTATCTGATGCAGATCGTGATGTCCGTGATGATGGCCACCTTCATGTTCATGATGGTGCCGCGCGCCGAGGTGTGCGCCGAGCGCATCGAGGAGGTCCTGGACACCTCTTCGAGTGTGGTGCCGCCGACGGCCCCGGTGCTCGAACTGCGCCGGCACGGCCACCTGGAGATCCGCGGGGCGGGCTTCCGCTACCCGGGTGCCGAGGAGCCGGTGCTGAAGGCGATCGACCTGGTGGCCCGGCCGGGCGAGACGACCGCCGTGATCGGCTCGACCGGCAGCGGCAAGTCGACGCTGCTCGGGCTGGTGCCGCGGCTGTTCGACGCGACCGACGGCGAGGTCCTCGTCGACGGTGTCGACGTGGCGACCATCGACCCGGTGCTGCTGGCGAAGACCGTCGGCATGGTGCCGCAGCGGCCGTACCTGTTCGCGGGCACGGTCGCCACCAACCTGCGCTACGGCAATCCCGACGCGAGTGACGAGGAGCTGTGGCACGCGCTGGAGGTGGCGCAGGCCAAGGGCTTCGTGAAGGGACTGGAGGGCGGGCTCGACGCGCCGATCGCCCAGGGCGGGACGAACGTGTCGGGCGGTCAGCGGCAGCGGCTCGCGATCGCCCGCACCCTGGTGCAGCGTCCGGAGATCTACCTCTTCGACGACTCCTTCTCCGCGCTCGACTACGCGACCGACGCAGCCCTGCGCGCCGCGCTGGCCGACGAGACCGCCGAGGCGACCGTCGTGATCGTCGCCCAGCGGGTGTCGACCATCCGGGACGCCGACCGGATCGTCGTCCTCGACGAGGGACGGGTCGTCGGCACCGGCAGGCACCACGAGCTCATGGCGGACAACGAGACCTACCGGGAGATCGTGCTCTCCCAGCTCACGGAAGCGGAGGCTGCCTGATGGCGGGGCCTGCGGGACGGATGATGGCCGGGACCGGCCCCGACCACCGTTCGATGGACTTCAAGGGGGCGGGCAAACGACTCATCACCCACTTCAAGCCCGAGCGGCTGACCATCTACGCGCTGCTGGTCTGCGTGACGGTGAGCGTCGCCCTGTCGGTCGTGGGGCCGAAGATCCTCGGCAAGGCCACCGACCTGGTCTTCGCGGGAATCGTCGGGCGGCAGATGCCGGCCGGGCAGACCAAGGCGGAGGTCCTCGACGCCATGCGCGAGCGGGGCGAGGGCTCCGTCGCCGACATGCTCCGCAGCACCGACTTCACCCCTGGCCAGGGCATCGACTTCGGTGCCGTCGGGGAGGTGCTGCTGCTCGCGCTCGCCGTGTTCGTGGTGGCCGGCGCGCTGATGCTGGTGGCGACCCGGCTGGTGAACCGGGCGGTCAACCGGACGATGTACCGGATGCGCGAGGACGTGCAGACGAAGCTGTCGCGGCTGCCGTTGTCGTACTTCGACAAGCGGCAGCGCGGTGAGGTGCTGTCCCGGGCCACCAACGACATCGACAACATCGGGCAGACCCTCCAGCAGTCGATGGGCCAGCTCATCAACTCGCTGCTCACCATCGTCGGTGTGCTCGTGATGATGTTCTGGGTGTCCTGGCTGCTGGCGCTGGTCGCGCTCGTCACCGTGCCGCTGTCGTTCGTCGTCGCCACGCGTGTCGGCAAGCGGTCGCAGCCGCACTTCGTGCAGCAGTGGCGCTCCACCGGCAAGCTGAACGCGCACGTCGAGGAGATGTACACCGGGCACAACCTGGTCAAGGTGTTCGGCCGTCAGGAGGACTCGGCGAAGCAGTTCGCCGAGCAGAACGACGCCCTGTACGAGGCCGGGTTCAAGGCGCAGTTCAACAGCGGGGTCATGCAGCCGCTGATGATGTTCGTGTCGAACCTGAACTATGTGCTGGTCGCGGTCGTCGGCGGGCTGCGGGTCGCGGCCGGTGCGCTGTCCATCGGCGATGTGCAGGCCTTCATCCAGTACTCGCGGCAGTTCTCGATGCCGCTGACGCAGGTCGCGTCGATGGCGAACCTGGTGCAGTCGGGCGTGGCCTCGGCCGAGCGGATCTTCGAACTCCTGGACGCGGAGGAGCAGGAGGCGGATCCGGTGCCGGGTGTGAGGCCCGAGGAGCTGCGCGGGCGGGTGGCGCTGGAGCACGTGTCGTTCCGGTACGACCCGGAGAAGCCGCTGATCGAGGATCTCTCCCTGACGGTGGAGCCGGGCCACACGGTCGCGATCGTCGGCCCCACGGGAGCCGGCAAGACCACGCTGGTCAATCTCCTCATGCGGTTCTACGAGGTGTCCGGCGGGCGGATCACCCTCGACGGCGTCGACGTCGCCCGGATGTCCCGGGACGAGCTGCGCGCCGGGATCGGCATGGTGCTGCAGGACACCTGGCTGTTCGGCGGCACGATCGCCGAGAACATCGCGTACGGTGCCGCGCGCGAGGTCACGCGCGGAGAGATCGAGGAGGCGGCCCGTGCCGCCCACGCGGACCGGTTCGTGCGGACGCTGCCCGACGGGTACGACACCGTGATCGACGACGAGGGCAGCGGGGTCAGCGCGGGTGAGAAGCAGCTCATCACCATCGCGCGGGCGTTCCTGTCGGACCCGGTGATCCTGGTCCTCGACGAGGCGACGAGTTCCGTGGACACCCGCACGGAGGTGCTGATCCAGAAGGCGATGGCCAAGCTGGCGCACGGGCGTACGTCGTTCGTGATCGCGCACCGGCTGTCGACGATCCGGGACGCGGACACGATCCTGGTGATGGAGAACGGGTCGATCGTGGAGCAGGGCACGCATACCGACCTGCTGGCGGCCGACGGGGCGTATGCGCGGCTGTACCAGGCGCAGTTCGCGCAGGCGGTGGCCGAGGTGGACTAGCCTTTTCGCCCCCGCCGCCCCTTCCCGTCCCGTCCCTGGGGGCGGCTGCGCCCCCAGACCCCCGCTTTCGGCCCGAAGGGCCTCGTCCTCAAACGCCGGACGGGCTGAAATTCAGCCCCTCCGGCGTTTGAGGAGCGGGGTCTGGGGCGGAGCTCCAGAAGGGGCGGCGGGGGCGAGAAACGGCTGTCTCAGTCCAGGTAGCCCCTCAGCTGGTCCGCGAAGGCGTGGTCCCTCAGTTTGTTGAGGGTCTTCGACTCGATCTGGCGGATCCGTTCGCGGGTCACGCCGAAGATACGGCCTATCTCCTCCAGCGTGCGCGGGCGGCCGTCGGCCAGGCCGTAGCGGAGCTGTACGACCTTCCGCTCCCGCTCCCCCAGCGTCGACAGGACCGCCTCCAGGTGCTGCCTGAGCAGCAGGAACGCCGCCGACTCGACCGGGCTGGCCGCGTCGCCGTCCTCGATCAGGTCGCCGAGGGCCACGTCGTCCTCCTCCCCCACGGGGGCGTGCAGGGAGACGGGTTCCTGGGCCAGGCGCAGGACCTCGCTGACGCGCTCCGGCGTCAGGTCCAGGTGGTCGGCGACCTCTTCCGGCGTCGGTTCGTAGCCGCGTTCCTGGAGCATGCGGCGCTGGACGCGGACGACGCGGTTGATGAGTTCCACGACGTGGACCGGGACGCGGATGGTGCGGGCCTGGTCGGCGAGGGCGCGGGACATGGCCTGGCGGATCCACCAGGTGGCGTACGTGGAGAATTTGTAGCCGCGGGCGTAGTCGAACTTCTCGACGGCCCGGATCAGGCCGAGGTTTCCCTCCTGGACCAGGTCGAGCATGGTCAGTCCGCGGCCGACGTACCGCTTGGCGACGGAGACCACGAGCCGCAGGTTCGCCTCGATCAGCCGGCGCTTGGCCATGCGGCCCATCACGACCAGTTTGTCCAGGTCGAGGGCCAACTCGCTGTCCAGGTCGGGGGTGTTGCTCAGCTTCTCCTCGGCGAACAGGCCGGCCTCGACCCGGCGGGCGAGTTCGACCTCCTCGGCGGCGGTGAGCAGCGGGATGCGGCCGATCTCCCGCAGGTACTGGCGGAACAGGTCCGAGGAGGGGGCGCCGGTGTCGGCGCGGCCACGGCGCGGCTCGGGAACCTCTACGTGTTCGTGGACCTCGACCGGTTCGGGGACCTCGACGGGTTCGGGGACCTCGACTGGTTCGGGGACCTCGGCGCTCTCCAGCGCGTCGGCCGGCGGGGCCTCGGGCTCCGCCTCGGGGTGGTGCACGGCACGGTTCTGCGGCGGGACCGCGAGGAGAACGTCGGTCTCCGCGTCCGGTTCCGTGCCGTCCGTACCGATCTCGGTCTGGGTGAGGGTCTGGGTCTGCACGGGGGCGACCTCCAGGATGATCGCTGCTGAGGTGTGCGGCAGCGCTACTTCGGGAGCGGAGTCGACGGCCTCGCCGCTGTCCGTCCCGTACGCGTTGAGCGGAACCGCGGGGGTGTGGGACCCGTTGGGGACGGATCGGCCGCGCTCCGAGGACTCAGGCACCGGAACCCAGTGTGGAGTACGACACATGACCGCCACGAGGGGCGTGCGGGGACTTTTTGAGTCCGGTCCGTGACCGGGTGGTTACCCGTGACGTTCGCCGTCCGGTCTCAGAGTGCCGCGGGGCCCTGTTCCTGGAGTGCCCTGTCGTACCTCGTGAGGATCATCATCTCGTTCTGGATGGCGGCGACCTGGGCCGGGTCGCCGTGCTGGCCGAGCCGGGTGAGGGCGCTCTGCAGATCGGGGATACGGCGGGCCACGGCCCTGCGGCGTACGGTCACGAGCTGTTCGCCCGCGTAGTTCTCGTCGACCGTCTTGCGCATGATCGCCTCGACCGCGAGTTCCGTGACCATCGCGCGGACGGCGTCGTCCGGGGCCGCGTCACGGACCCGGACCAGGTACTCCTGCGGGTCCTGGGTGCCGTATTCGACGCCTCCCGCGTCCATGACGGCCTGGCGGACGGCCGCGTAGGGCGGGGCGGTGAACTCGTCGATGCCGTACGCGTCGAAGGCCGGGGAGACCAGTTCGGGGCGCTGCAGCGCGAGTTTGAGGAGCTCGCGCTCGGTGGCGTAGACGGGGTTGCGGAGGTTGAGGGCGGGGCCGGACACGGCGGGCCGGGGCGGGGCGTCGTACTGCTGGCCTCGGACGCGCTGCGGTGCCGGGCCCTGGCCGCCGCGGTCGCGGGCCCAGCGGGCCAGCTGGGCGACCCGCTTGACGACGAACTGCGTGTCGAGGATGCCGAGCATGCCGGCGAGCTGCACGGCGACCTCGTGCTGGGCGCCGCTGTTCTTGATGCGGGCCACGATGGGGGCGGCCTCGTCCAGCGCGGCCGCGCGGCCCGCCGGGGTGTCCAGGTCGTAGCGGACGACGATCTGGCGCAGCGCGAACTCGAAGAGCGGGGTGCGGGGTTCGACCAGGTCGGCGACCGCCTCGTCGCCCTTGGCCAGGCGCAGCTCGCACGGGTCCATGTTGTCCGGGGCGATCGCGATGTACGTCTCGGCGGCGAACTTCTGGTCGTCCTCGAAGGCCCGCAGGGCCGCCTTCTGGCCGGCCGCGTCGCCGTCGAAGGTGAAGATCACGCGTGCGCTGCCGTTGTCCATCAGCAGCCGGCGCAGGATCTTGATGTGGTCGGTGCCGAAGGCCGTACCGCAGGTGGCGATGGCGGTGGTGACGCCGGCGAGGTGGCAGGCCATGACGTCCGTGTAGCCCTCGACCACGACCGCGCGGCTCGACTTGGCGATGTCCTTCTTCGCCAGGTCGATGCCGTACAGCACCTGGGACTTGCGGTAGATCGCCGTGTCCGGCGTGTTGAGGTATTTGGGGCCGTTGTCCGCCTCGTACAGCTTTCGCGCGCCGAAGCCGACGACCTCGCCGCCGATGTCGCGGATGGGCCACATCAGGCGGCCCCGGAAGCGGTCGATGGGGCCGCGTCGGCCCTCCTGGGAGAGGCCGGAGAGCAGGAGCTCCTTGTCGGAGAAGCCCTTGCCGCGGAGGTAGCGGGTGAGGTGGTCCCAGCCCTGGGGGCTGTAGCCGACGGAGAAGTGCTCGGCGGCGCCCTGGTCGAAGCCGCGCTCGGCGAGGAACTTGCGGCCGGTGTCCGCCTCGGGGCTGGTGGCCAGCTGTTCCGTGTACCACTGGGCGGCGACCTTGTGGGCCTCGACCAGGCGGATCCGCTCACCGCGCTGGTGGGAGGGGTTGTACCCGCCCTCCTCGTAGCGCAGCGTGATGCCGGCCTGGGCGGCGAGGCGCTCGACCGCCTCGGAGAAGGAGAGGTGGTCGACCTTCATCACGAACGTGATGGTGTCGCCGCCCTCCTGGCAGCCGAAGCAGTGGAAGAGTCCCTTGCTGGGGCTGACCTGGAAGGACGGCGACTTCTCGTCGTGGAAGGGGCACAGCCCCTTGAGGTTTCCGCCGCCCGCGTTGCGCAGCTGGAGGTACTCGGACACCACGGCGTCGATCGGGACCGCGTCCCGTACCGCCTTCACGTCCTCGTCGTTGATCCGTCCTGCCACGAGGTGAGTCTACGGGGCAGAACTGACACTCTCGGGGCGCGGTGACCGACCCCCGGCCGGGGGGCCGGCCCGCCGCGCGGCGGCTACGGGACACGGCGTCCCCCGGGAATCGCGGCACGGTGGTGGTGTGACAGCCGATCGCACTCGTCGGGTCACGAGGCCAGGCTGTCGAGCGGTACGTGCGGGTTCGCGAGCGCGTCGGTGTCCACCGGGGCCTTGCCACGAATCAGCTGCTGGATGGGCTCTGTGACGTCCCACACGTTCACGTTCATCCCCGCCAGCACCCGGTCCTCCTTCACCCAGAACGCGATGAACTCACGCTTTCCCGCGTCCCCCCGGATCACCACTTCGTCGTACGACCCCGGGGGCGCCCAGCCGCTGTACTCCATCCCCATGTCGTACTGGTCGGAGAAGAAGTAGGGCACACGGTCGTAGGTGAGGTCGCGGCCGAGCATCGCGCGGGCCGCCGCCGGGCCGCCGTTGAGCGCGTTGGCCCAGTGCTCGACACGCAGCCGGGTGTCGAAGAGGGCGTGGTGGAAGGAGGCCACGTCGCCTGCCGCGTAGATGTCGGGGTCGGAGGTGCGGAGCCGTTCGTCGACCATGACACCGCCGCCGTGCGCGCGCTCGGCGATCTCCAGGCCCGCGGCCTCCGCGAGGGCGATCCGCGGGGCCGCGCCGACCGCCGCGAGGACGTCGTGCGCGGGGTGCTCCTCGCCGTCGTCGGTGCGGGCGGCGAGGACCACGCCGTCCTGGCCGACGATCTCGGTCAGCCGGGCGCCGAAGTGGAAGCGGACGCCGTGCTCGCGGTGCAGCTCGGCGAAGAGGTTGCCGAGCTCGGGGCCGAGAGCGCCGTACAGCGGGGTCGGCTCCGGCTCGACGACGGTGACCTCGGCGCCGTACTCGCGGGCCGCCGCCGCGACCTCCAGGCCGATCCAGCCGGCGCCGGCGATCACGATGTGACCGTTGTCCCTGCCCAGGGCGGCGAGGACACCCTTGAGGCGCTCGGCGTGGGCGAGGCGCCGCAGGTGGTGGACGCCCGCGAGGCCGGTGCCCGGGATGTCCAGGCGGCGGGGCTCGGCGCCGGTGGCCAGGAGCAGCTTGTCGTAGCGGACGACGGTGCCGTCCTCGCCGAAGCGGACGGTCTTCGCGGTCCGGTCGACGGCGTCGACGGTCTGGCCGAGGTGCAGCTCGATGTCGTTGCGCGCGTACCAGGCCGGTTCGTGGACGAAGACGCTGTCGCGCTCCTCCTTGCCGAGGAGGTAGCCCTTGGAGAGGGGCGGGCGCTCGTACGGGTGGTCGCGTTCGTCGCAGATCAGTATCACGCGGCCGGTGAAGCCCTCCGCTCGGAGCGTCTCGGCCGCCTTCGCGCCGGCGAGACCGCCTCCGACGATGACGAATGTCTGATCCGCGTCGACCACTTGATGCCTCCTCGTAAGGGTGCCGCCACATGCGAGCGTCCCGCACGCAGGGTGATGCGGGAAGAGGGAGTGGCCCGTTCAGGCCACGGAGTGTCACGTACGGGCTGGTTTCACGTCATCTGGTGTCTCAGCCCTCTCACAGATGCCCCGTCAGGCGTTCGTGCAGTGAACGGGCCGCGATGTCGGTGAGGGCCGCGATCTGGTCGACGATCACCCGCTTGCGGGCGCGGTCGTCGGACGCCTGGTCGAACAGGGCCCGGAACTGGGGGTCCAGGCCGTCCGGTGCGCGCGCGGTGAGCGCCTCGGCCAGCTCGGCGACCACGATCCGCTGGTCGGCCCGCAGCCGCTCCTGTTCGGCGCGCTGCATGACGTACCGGTCGGCGACCGCCTTGAGGACCGCGCACTCCAGGCGGGTCTCGTGGGGGACGACCAGCTCGGCGGTGTAGCGGGTGAGCCGCCCGGTGCCGTACGCCGCGCGCGTGGCGGCCTCGGCGGCGAGGCAGAAGCGGCCGATGAGCTGGCTGGTGGCGTCCTTCAGGCGGGCCTGGGCGACGGCCGAGCCGTCGTAGCCGTGCGGCCACCACTCCTGGTCCTGGAGGCGGTCGAGGGCCGCGGCGAGCTCGGCGGGGTCGGTGTCCTCGGGGACGTACCGGCCGATGGCGACCGCGAAGACCGCCTGGCGTTCCGGCTCGGCGTGCAGGCAGTTGGGGTCGATGTGACCGGCGTGCAGGCCGTCCTCGACGTCGTGGACCGAGTACGCCACGTCGTCGGACCAGTCCATGACCTGGGCCTCGAAGGTGGTGCGGGTGCCGGGGGCACCCTCGCGGACCCAGTCGAAGACGGGCCGGTCGTCGTCGTAGACGCCGAACTTCGGGGACTTCGGGTCGGTGGGGTGGGCACCTCGGGGCCACGGGTACTTGGTGGCGGCGTCGAGGGCGGCACGGGTGAGGTTCAGTCCGACGGAGCCTTCGGCGGTGAAGCGCTTGGGCTCGATGCGGGTCAGGAGCCTCAGGGACTGGGCGTTGCCCTCGAAGCCGCCGCAGTCGTCGGCGAATTCGTTGAGGGCCACTTCGCCGTTGTGGCCGAACGGGGGGTGGCCGAGGTCGTGGGAGAGACAGGCGGCCTCCACCAGGTCGGGGTCGCAGCCCAGGGCCGCGCCGAGCTCTCGGCCCACCTGGGCGCACTCCAGGGAGTGGGTGAGGCGGGTGCGGGGGCTGGCGTCCCACGCCTGGTTCCGGGTGCCGGGCGTCACCACCTGGGTCTTGCCGGCGAGTCGTCTCAGGGCGGAGGAATGCAGGACGCGGGCGCGGTCGCGTTGGAAGGCGGTGCGGCCTGGGCGTTTGTCCGGTTCGGTGGCCCAGCGGTCGACTGACGTCGGGTCGTAGCCGGGGGGCAGGATGTGGTTCTGGTGTGCGGGGTCGGTGCCTTCCATGTCTCGACAGTAGGCGCAGGTGGTGACAATCGGGTGTGCCTACGGGTCTGCCAGGACCTGTGGTGGCGGCGGGTGCGGGTGCGTTGTGGCTTGTCGCGCAGTCCCCCCGCCCCTTCAGGGCGTCAGCCCATCTCGGCGTTTATCAAGCCGAGGCCAGTTCCGGTATCAAGCCGAGGCCAGTTCCGGTGCCGGCATCGTCGCCGTTGCCAGGGACTGGTCGTAGCGGTGCAGGACCAGGCGGGCCATGGCCGGGTGGGTGCCCAGGGGGGCCGCGGCTATCCAGGGGGCCGCTTCGGCGCACTGGGTGGCGAAGAGGCCCGGGGCGGTGAAGTAGGAGGCCACGGCCACTCGGTCGCGGCCTCGGGCGGCGAGGGCGCGGATCGCCGTGTCGACCGTCGGGGTGGCGGCGGAGGCGTAGGCCGGGACCACCGGCACGCCTAGGCGTTGCGACAGGAGCTGGGCCGTGCGGCCCGTGTCGACGGCCGCGTCGGGGTCGCGGGAGCCGGCCGCGGCGAGGACGACCGCGCTGGTGCGGCGGGTGGCCTCGTCCAGGCGGGTGGGCCAGCCGGCCTCGACCAGGCGGGCGTGCAGGGTGTCCACGAGAAGGGGGTGGGGGCCGAGCGGGCCGGCCACGCGCGTGCGTGCCCGGGAGGCGGCCGCCATCTCGGGGATGTCGCGCTTGACGTGGTAGCCGCGGCTGAGGAGCAGCGGTACGAGGACGGCGTCGCCGGTGCCGAGGGAGGCGAGGGTGTCGGGGAGCAGCGGCTCGTTCAGCTCGATGTGACCGAGGTGCACGGGCAGACCGGGGCGCAGCTCACGGACGCGCTCGACGAGCGTGTGGACCGTGCTCAGCGTGCGCGGGTCGCGGCTGCCGTGGGCGACCAGGACGAGCGCGGGCGGCTCGGGGCGTCGGCGGCCGTCGAGCGAGACGAGGCTGAGCTGGGTGGCGAGCTGGCTGCTGATCCGGTTCATGAGGTGCGCCGTACTGTCGAGGTCGGCCCCCGGGAGCGGCAGGGCTCCGACGGGGCGGGTCGTGGTCTTCTCACCAGGAACGTTCGACTTGCTCGTCTTGCTCGTCGCCGTCATGAACCGATGGTGGCCGCGGGAGGTTGCCGCCCCGTTGCGCGGGAATGACGGGTGTTTTCGAGGGGTTCACGGTGGGGTGCAGGGGGGCTGTGAGGTGTTGTGACCTGCCGTTTCGCAGGTCGTAGTGAAGCTGGTCACAGAGGGTGCGGCGAACCGGAGGGCCTTACAGGACGTCTCTGACTGTCGAGAGCCGACCGGGGAGGGACCGTCCGATGCGACTGCCGAGGCCGCTCAGACAGCTGCGCAGACCCCGTCTGCCGCGCACCCGTGCCGGGCGGCGGCGGCTGGTGCAGGCCGTGATGGCCGGGTGCGTGCTGGCGCTGCTTCCGGCGACCTGGATGTACGCCGTGACGGGCGACCGGCTGCGGACGGAGGCGGACGTGCCGCGCACCGAGGTCGCCGTCGTCTTCGGCGCCGGTCTGTGGGCCGGGGAGCCATCGCCGTATCTGGCCCACCGGCTGGACGCGGCGGCGAAGCTGTACCGCGAGAACCGCATCGAGGTCGTCCTGGTCACCGGCGACAACAGCCGTAAGGACTACGACGAGCCGGACGCAATGCGCACGTATCTCACGAAGCACGGGGTGCCCGACGGGCGGATCGTCAGTGACTACGCCGGCTTCGACACCTGGGACTCCTGCGTCCGCGCGAAGAGGATCTTCGGTGTCGACCGGGCCGTGCTGATCAGCCAGGGTTTCCACATCCGGCGGGCGGTCGCCCTGTGCCAGGCGGCGGGGGTCGAGTCGTACGGCGTCGGGGTCGCCGCCAAGCACGACGTGACCTGGTACTACGGGGGCGCCCGGGAGATCCTCGCGGCGGGGAAGGCGGCGCTGGACGCCGCGTTCGAGCCGGACCCCCGGTTCCTCGGTCCGAGGGAACCGGGGGTCACCGAGGCGCTTGCTAGCGGCCGGTGAAGCGCGGGGCGCGTTTCTCCAGGAACGCGGTCATGCCCTCCTTCTGGTCCTGCGTCGCGAACAGGGCGTGGAAGACCCGGCGTTCGAAGCGGACGCCGTCGCGCAGGCCGGTTTCCAGGGCGCGGTCGACGCACTCGCGGGCCGCCCTGACCGCCGTACGGCTGTAGGAGGCGATGGTCGCCGCCGCTTCGAGGGCGTCGGGCAGGACGCGGTCGTCGGGGACGACCCGGGAGACCAGGCCAGCGGTCTCCGCCTCGCGGGCGTCCATCGTGCGGCCGGTGAGGACGAGGTCCATCGCCTTGGCCCGGCCCACCAGACGGGTCAGGCGCTGGGTGCCGCCGATGCCCGGGATCACGCCCAGCTTGATCTCCGGCTGGCCGAAGACCGCCGATTCTCCGGCGATCACCAGGTCGCACATCATCGCCAGTTCGCAGCCGCCGCCCAGGGCGTGCCCTCCCACGGCCGCGATCTTCGGGGTGCGGAGGTCCGCGAACTCCTCCCAGGCGGCGAAGTAGTCCTCCGCCGCCATCTCCACGGCCGTCTTCGACGCCATCTCCTTGATGTCGGCACCCGCCGCGAAGATGGTCTCCGAGCCGGTGACGACGAGGCAGCCGACCTCGGGGTCCGCGTCCAGCGGGCGGAGAGCGGAGAGGAGTTCGGCGAGGAGTTCGCCGCTCAGGGCGTTGCGGACGTGCGGGCGGTGCAGGCGTACGGTGACCACTCGGTCGTGCCGTTCGATCTTGATGGTGTCCATCGGTGTTCCTCCTCGGTCTACGAGTCCCAGATCGCGCCGTACGCGGGAATTCCGCGCCGTTCCAGTCCGTGCACCACCTGCCAGGTGAGCTTCTTGTTGGAGATGCAGATCACCGCTTCGGCCCCGAAGTCGCGGTAGGCCTCGTAGGCGAGGCGCACCATGTCGGGTTTGCCGTCGCGGGAGGTGTCCCAGACGAGGGCGTGCGGCTGGACGGCGAGGATCTCGTCGACGAGGGCGTCGCCGTAGGTGGTGCGGGGGTCGCGGGTCGCCCAGACCAGGCGGGAGGGGACCTCGGCGGCGAGGAGGTGGGGCAGGCAGGGGCCGATGCCGCTGCCTGTCGCGACGTAGACGACCTTGGTGAAGAGGGTCTCGATGTTGGCGACGCCGGCCGTGGTGATGCCCTTCACCCACACCCGGGACGGCATGTCGTCGATGAACGAGCCCGTCCAGTCGCCGGCCCGGGAGATCGTGAGGCGGAAGCCGGGCTCGCCGGGGGACGGGACGTTGGCGAAGGAGTGCCACTCCTTCAGCGGGCTGCGGCTGACCGCGGTGGAGGAGCCGGCGAAGGGGGTCTCGCCGTGGTCGAAGCGGGCCAGGGCCACGTGCGGCGAGGGGCGTTCGACGTGTACGTCGACCTTGCGCAGCCGCAGCCAGGGCAGGGCGACGCTGAAGGTGACCACGGAGAGGACCGTGAGCGGGACCGGTCCCGGGGTGGACAGCAGCGTGTGCGTCCAGAAGAGGGCCAGGGCCGTCCAGCCGCCGAAGCGGTGGATCTTCTCGAAGTGGTCGTGGTGGCGGGAACGGAAGGGGGGCAGGGCGGTGGCGACGATGACGGCCAGGAGAGCCACCAAGGTCCAACTGGCCGCTAGGAGCGCGGTGTTGCCGCCCTCCGCCGTCACCGCGACCGCCAGCGCCAGGAACCACCCCGCTCCGGCGAGCGCCCCGCCCACGTGCAGTCCGCCGAAGTGGTAGACCTTGCCCAGCGTCCAGCGGACCCGCAGCGGCCAACCGGTCGACGGCCAGGTGGCCAGGCGGAAGAAGAGGTTGATGACGTGCTGCTGGCGGACGACGATCGCGAGCGCGAGGTTGGCGATCGAGGCGTGCCCCAGGGTCGGTGTCGACAGCGGCCAACCTGCGTACAGGAACACCAGGTTGGTCAGGATCACCAGCCCCGCCAGGCGGTTGTGGTGCATCAGGCGCGGGTGCTTGAGCAGGCGGCGGGCGGCGGGCAGGAGTGGGGGCAGCTCGACGGCCGCGACGGCCTCGCGGTCGAGTGAGGTCGTCATCGGGTCACCCCCTGGAGAGCGGTCCGCTCCGCGGCCAGCCGCAGCAGTGCCTGCTTGTCGATCTTGCCGCGATCGGTCTCGGGGAGGAACGCGAGCGGCAGGACGTCCGCGGGCACGCAGTAGTAGGGCAGCGCATCCGCCACCGTGCGGCGGGCCTCGTCCGGGTCGACGTCCGCCGGGCAGACGAAGGAGACCAGGTTCCGGGCGTCCCGTTTCAGGGTCACCGCGCGCACACAGCCCTCGACGGACTCCAGGACCGAGGAGACGGAGTCGAGTTCGACGCGGAAGCCGCGCACCTTGACCTGGTCGTCGGTGCGGCCGAGGTGTTCGAGTTCGCCGTCGTCGGTCCAGCGGCCCAGGTCGCGGGTGCGGAACATCCGGCGGTCGCCGCCGAGGAAGGGGTCGGGGGCGTAGCGCTCGGCGTTCAGCCGGTCGTCGCCCAGGTAGCCGGCCGAGACGCAGTCGCCGCCCGCCCACAT
The DNA here is from genome assembly GCF_056820935.1 of Streptomyces sp. Q2. Lineage (NCBI taxonomy): Bacteria > Bacillati > Actinomycetota > Actinomycetes > Kitasatosporales > Streptomycetaceae > Streptomyces > Streptomyces sp. Q2. The sequence goes on from NZ_JBXEJE010000014.1 coordinate 165,796, forward strand.
CTCGCCGACCTCGCCGACCGGCAGCGGTCTGCGGTCGGCGTCGAGGACGTAGACGGTGTTGTTGGGGGTGGGGCGGCCGATGGTCAGCAGCGGGTCGGCCGGGTCGTGCCGGCGCATGGTGTTGACGATCGTCGTCTCGGTGGGGCCGCAGCAGTTGAAGAAGGCCGCCCGGCGGGCCCAGAGGTCGGCGAGCGGGCGCGGGCAGGGCTCTCCGGCGACGGCGACCGTGTGGACGCGCGGGCAGGCGGCGGGGTCGATGCCGGACAGCACGGTCGGGGTGGCGATCAGCACGGTGGCCGTACGGGCCGCCGCCGCGATGTCCCTGCCGCGGATGACGAGGGTGGCGCCGTGCGCGAGGCCGCCGAGGATCTCCCAGGCGGCCATGTCGAAGGCGATGTTGAGGAGCTGGGCCACGCGGTCACCGGGGCGGATGCCGAGGCCGCCCGGCTGGGTGAGCAGCAGGTTGGCGACGTTGCGGTGGGTGACCTTGACGCCGTTGGGGCGGCCGGTGGTGCCGGAGGTGAACAGGACGTAGCAGCCGTCGTCGGGGCGGACGTGCGGGCGCGGGGTCCGGGGTTCACCGTCGGTGGCGCGGCGGGGGCCGGGAACGTACGGCAGCGGTTCGTCGAGCGCGATCACGCGGTGGCCGTCCGGCAACGGCACCCGGTGGGCGTGCTCCGCCAGAGTGAGGACCACGCGAGTGCGGGCCGTGCGGACCACGTGGGCGAGCTGGGCCGGGGGCGCCAGGGCGATGTCCTGCGGGACGTAGGCGGCGCCGGCCTTCAGGATGCCGAGCAGACCGACGATCATCGGGATCGAACGGCGGACGAAGAGTCCGACGTGGTCGCCGGGGCGTACGCCCTCACGAACGAGGCGGGCGGCGAGGGCGTCGGCGTACCGGTCGAGCCGGCCGTAGGTGATCGTCGCTCCGAGGTGCTCGGCGGCGACGGAGTGGGGGGCGGACGCGGCCCACCGTTCCACGGCGTGGTGGACGAGGGGGTCCGGGACGGTGGCCGTGGGGCCGTGGCCGTACTGCCGGAAAAGGTGCTGGTCGCGGGGGGTTAAATGGCGCAGAGGCATGGTTGGGGGGACCTCCTGGCTGGCTGTTTCGAGTGACGGTGTGCCACATGCGGCCAAGCCGCGTGTGGATGCAGCCGGAATGAACGGCGGGCATGCCGGGGTGTCGAACGCCGTGCGGGGTCGCGCGCGGGGGCCAGTCTGCGCTTCGGGTCTTTCAGCTCTCAACGAGGCGTGTTCAGCCAGTCACGGAGCGGAATGCGTCACATGTGGCTTCTTTCACCACAACGGCAACTTCCGTGCCGACCGGCGGCGACTGCGCGGTGGGCAGGTGTGCGCCTCACCGCGCCCAACGACGTGGGCGGGCGTACGCCTCACGGCGGCGGACCGGCGGCGGGGAGGTCGCCGTGTCGGGCGCGTAACAGGGAGCCTCCGTCCGCGTAACACGGCCGAAGCACGCTGAAAGGCATGCAGAACACCGCGACGCCCACGCACTGCCCGTACTGCGCCCTGCAGTGCGGGATGAATCTGACGGCCACCCCGGACGGGACCGTCGAGGTGAGCGAGCGCGCGGATTTCCCGGTGAACCGGGGCGCGCTGTGCGGCAAGGGCCGTACCGCGCCGGCGGTGCTCTCGTCCCGGGTGCGGCTGACCTCCCCGTTGGTGCGCTCCGAGGGCACGCTCGTGCCCGCCACCTGGGACGAGGCACTGGACCGGATCGCCGAGGGGCTGTCCCGCACGCGCACGGAGCATGGTCCGGACGCGTGCGGGGTCTTCGGCGGGGGCGGTCTGACGAACGAGAAGGCGTACACGCTCGGCAAGTTCGCGCGCGTGGTGCTCGGCACCTCGCAGATCGACTACAACGGGCGCTTCTGCATGTCGTCCGCGGCGGCGGCCGGGATCAAGGCGTTCGGCCTGGACCGCGGCCTGCCCTTCCCGCTGGAGGACATCCCGAAGACGGGCTGCGTGATCCTCGTGGGGTCCAACCTCGCCGAGACCATGCCGCCTTCCCTGCGGTTCTTCAACGAACTGCGGGAGAACGGCGGCACGCTGATCGTCATCGACCCGCGCCGCACCAAGACCGCCGAGCAGGCCGACCTGCACCTGGCGCCCCGGCCGGGAACCGACCTGGCGCTGGCGCTCGGCCTGCTGCACCTGGTCGTTGCCGAGGGGCGGGTCGACGAGGAGTACGTCCGGGAGCGGACCTCCGGCTGGGAGGAGACGCGGGCGGCGGCGATGGCGCACTGGCCGGAGTACGTGGAACGGATCACGGGGGTGTCCGTTCCACAACTCCGCCAGACGGTACGCATGTTCTGCGAACCGGAGTCCGCGATGGTGCTCACCGCCCGCGGGCCCGAGCAGCAGTCCAAGGGCACCGACACCGTGGGCGCCTGGATCAACCTGTGCCTGGCGACCGGCCGCGCGGGGCGCCCGCTGTCCGGGTACGGCTGTCTGACCGGGCAGGGCAACGGGCAGGGCGGACGCGAGCACGGCCAGAAGGCCGACCAGCTGCCCGGCTACCGCAAGCTGGACGATCCCGCCGCGCGCCGGCATGTCGCCGAGGTGTGGGGCGTGGACCCGGACAGCCTTCCCGGTCCGGGGCGCAGTGCCTACGAACTGCTGGACGCGCTGGGTGGGGACATCAAGTCACTGCTGCTGATGGCGTCCAACCCGGTGGTGTCGGCGCCGCGCGCCGCCCACATCGAGGAGCGCATCAAGTCGCTGGACTTCCTCGCGGTGTGCGACGTCGTGCTGTCGGAGACGGCTGCCCTCGCCGACGTCGTCCTGCCGGTCACGCAGTGGGCCGAGGAGACCGGCACCATGACCAACCTGGAGGGCAGGGTGCTGCTGCGCAAGCGGGCGATCACCCCGCCCGAGGGCATCCGCAGCGACCTGGAGGTCATGCACGAGCTGGCAGCCCGGCTCGGCGTGGAGAAGGGCTTCCCGACCGACCCCGAGGAGATCTTCGAGGAGCTGCGCCGGGCCAGCGCGGGCGGGCCGGCCGACTACTCCGGGATCACCTACCGCAGACTGGCGGAGGAGAACGGGGTGTTCTGGCCGTGCCCGGCGACCGAGGCCGACGACTGCGAGGACGCCTCGCTGGACGCCCCCGGAAGCGACGACCCGGCACAGGAGCAGGACGACGACACCACCGGGGGCGTCCACCCCGGCACCCCGCGCCTCTTCCTCGACCGGTTCAACACGCCGGACGGCCGGGCCCGGTTCGTCCCGGTCTCGCACCGGGCCATCGCCGAGGAGCCCGACGACGAGTACCCGGTGCTGCTGACGACCGGCCGGGTCGTGGCGCAGTACCAGTCCGGCGCCCAGACCCGCCGCGTCGACGAGCTGAACGCCGCCGCACCCGGCCCGTTCGTGGAGCTGCACCCGCGGCTGGCGGAGCGGCTCGGCGCGTCCGAGGGCGACCCGGTGGCCGTGGTCTCCCGGCGCGGCCGGGCGGTGGCACCGGCGCGGATCACGACCGCGATCCGCCCCGACACCGTCTTCATGCCCTTCCACTGGGCCGGCGAGGGCCGAGCCAACACCCTGACCAACCCGGCCCTCGACCCGACCTCGCGGATGCCGGAGTTCAAGGCGTGCGCGGTACGGCTGGAGGCCGTACAGGGCTGAGTCCGTTCAGCACCGACGGCGGCAGGTGGTGCGCGGCGGCGAGCACCATCCCGCATCCCGCATCCCGCATCCCGCCGGCAAGCCTCAGGAGGCGAGTAAGCCGGACTCGGCCGCGCGCAGGAACTCGATCGAGCGACGGGCGACCTCGGGTGCGTCCAGGGAACCGCCCTGGATCTCGACGGACACCAGACCCTCGTGTCCCAGCGCGTCCAGCGCCGCCAGCACCGGCGGGAAGTCGATCTCGCCCGCGCCGAACTCCAGGTGCCGGTGGACGCCGCGCACCATGTCCTCGATCTGCACGTTCAGCAGATGGCGGGCGGCCAGCCGCACGCACTCCAACAGGGGCCGCACCTCCACACAGTGGGCGTGGCCGATGTCCAGGGTGACGCCGAACAGGTCGTGACTGCCGAGCAGTTGGCGCAGCCACAGACAGCGTTCGACCGTGTCGACGAACATGTACGGCTCCGGCTCGAAGGCCAGCGCCACCCCGTAGGCCTCGGCCGTCTCCAGCACCGCCCCGACGCCCGCCGCGAGGCGCTGCCACACCGCCGTCTCGGACACCCCGGCCGGGGCCGGTCCGCTGCACAGGTGGACGGTCGGCGAGCCCAGTTCGGCCGCGATGCGCACGGCGCGCCGCAGCAGGTCGATCCGCCGCTCCGGCTCCGTCGACATCAGCGTCGGCTCGCGCCTGGCCCAGGCGTCGAGGAAGTACGGGGCCCCGGTCTCGACGGTGACGGAGAGGCCGTGCCGCGCCAACTGTCTGCCGGTCAGGGCGACCTGGCGGCCCAGGTCCGCGGCGTACGGGTCGAGGTGGTGGTGGTCGAGGGTGAGGGCGACGCCGTCGTAGCCCAGGTCCGCGAGGACGCCGAGGGCGTCGGTCAGCCGGTGGTGGGCGAACCCGTTGGTGCCGTAGCCGAATCTGAGGCTCATGTCGGCGGCACCCTCGCCAGATCCGCCGCGCGGGGTGCCGCTGTGCGGTCGTTCATGCGGCGATCATTGCCAGGATTTGTTGAACTTTCATACTGCGTAGTGACGATGTTCTGTGTGAGATACGCAACAGTGAAAGGGATTGAGGAGACGGCCCGCCGCCGCGGCGCCCACGCCTCGGTTCAGCCGCGAACGAGCCAGTCGCCGCTGCCGATGCGCTTCCCGCGGGCGCGCAGACGCGCCGCCACGGTGGGCGCGGCGACGTACACCCACGCCCGTACGACCCGCCCGTCGCCGTCGCCGTCGCCGTCGCCGTCGAGGATCACCTCGCGCTCCACGCGCTCGTAGAGGCTGCGCGGATCCCCCGGCGCGTACTCCTCCAGCCGGTCCAGCGCGACCAGCAACTCCTCGTACGCCTCGGGCAGTGCGGTGACCACCTCGCCGTACACCACTCCCCCGCACTCCTCCAGGCGCTCCTCCACGGCGTACGGATAGCCGGGCCCTTCGTACAGCACCGCGCCGGCGAGCCGCCCCGGTTCCTCGGCCCGGGTGCGGCCGCGCAGGAAGAGGTCGTGGTTGGGCTCGCCGGGGCGGAGGGTGCCGTAGACGAAGAAGGGCAGTTTCCGGGCGCTCACAGAAACGATTCTCACCCCTCACACACCTGCGCATCCGCGCCATAGACACGACATGTCATGGCCCCTTAAATCTTCTTCAAGATCCGCTTTTCTTCCCCACGTCCCGCGCCATCCGCCCCCCACCTCCAGCGCGCCCTCCTGCATTCCCGCATGCCTTCACGCCCTCACGCCCTCACGCCCTCTCAGGCGCCTTCTCTAGGAGACCGATGAGCCGGATACGGCCGTACGTCCGAGGTTCCCGTCGTCTCGCCACCGCCGGTGCTGCCGCCACCACCGCCACCCTGCTGGCCGCCGCGCTCACCCCCGCCGCCGACGCGGCCGAACGGCCGACCCGGGCCTCCGCGATCGAGAACGCGTCGTCCGTGCTCACGGACCGTGCCGCGGCGCTGGGTCTCACCGCCGCGCAGGACACGACCGTCCGGGACGTCGTCGTGGACCCGGACGGCACGCAGCACGTCCGCTACGACCGCACCTATCACCGACTCCCGGTCCTGGGCGGCGACTTCGTGGTCCATCTGGCACCGGACGGCAGCTACCGCAGCACCAGCCGCGCCACGAGGAGCGCGATCTCGCTCGCGAGCGTCACCCCGAAGCTGTCCGCCCCGAAGGCCGCCGACCTCGCGGTGAACGCGCTGCGTGCCGCCAACCTCGGCGAGACCCTGCGGCGGATCACCGCCAAGTCGGAGCTGGTCGTCGACGCCCTGCACGGCGCCCCGAGGCTGGCGTGGCGGACGAACGCCGTGGCGCAGGACTCCCTCGGCAACCCGACCGCGCGGACGATCCTGACGGACGCCGGCACGGGCACCCAGCTCGACGCCTGGGACACCATCGAGACGGCCTCGGGCGACGGCAAGTCCCTGTACGGCGGCACGGTTCCGCTGCAGACGACGCCGTCGGGATCGACGTACCAGCTGAAGGACACGACGCGCGGGAACACGTACACCGGCGACGCGGCGAACCAGAACGACCTGTGCATCCTCACGGTCTGCCTGAGCCGGGCCCCCGCGACGGTCTTCACCGACGCCGACAACCACTGGGGCACCGGCACGGACGCCGACCGCGCCTCGGCGGCGGTCGACGCGCAGTACGGCACCGACGTGACGTGGGACTACTACAAGAACGTCCACGGCCGCAACGGCATCGCGGGCGACGGCAAGGGGTCCTACAACCGCGTGCACTACGGCACCCGGTACAACAACGCCTTCTGGGACGACAGTTGCTTCTGCATGACGTACGGGGACGGTGACGGGACGCAACTCGGCCCGCTGGTGTCCCTCGACGTGGCGGGCCACGAGATGTCGCACGGCGTGACGTCGAAGACGGCGGCGCTGGCGTACTCGGGCGAGTCCGGCGGCCTGAACGAGGCCACGTCGGACATCTTCGGCACGCTGGTGGAGTTCTACGCCGGCAACTCGTCGGACGACGGTGACTACCTGATCGGCGAGAAGATCGTCCGCTCCGGTTTCGGCCGGGACGCCCTGCGCTACATGGACAAGCCGTCCAAGGACGGCGCCTCCGCGGACTGCTGGACCGCTGCCGTGGGCGACCTCGACGTCCACTACTCCTCCGGCGTCGCGAACCACTTCGCGTTCCTGCTGGCGGAGGGCAGCGGCGCCAGGACGGTGAACGGCGTCAGCTACAACTCACCCACGTGCGACGGCTCTTCGGTCGCGGGCATCGGGCGCGCCAAGCTCGGCGCCGTCTGGTACCGGGCGCTGACCGTCTACATGACGTCCTCCACGGACTACGCGGGGGCGCGGGCGGCCACGCTGAGCGCGGCGAAGGACCTGTACGGGGCGGGGAGCACGGAGTACGGCGCGGTGGCCGCGGCCTGGAGTGCGGTCGGCGTGGGGTGAGTCGGGCAGGTACGTGCTGCGGCCGCCCCGGTTCTGTGGTCAGGACCGGGGCGGCCGTTTGCGTTGCCCGCGTCAGCAGCCCGCCCCCCCCCCCCCCCCCCCCG
>NZ_JBXEJE010000014.1:173125-209254 GCF_056820935.1 Streptomyces sp. Q2
CCCCCCCCCCCCCGGCCCTATGACTTCGGAGGGTCACAGCCGCCCCCCTCTCCTTCTCTAATGGAGGCAAGCCGACGGAGGAGTCGGGGGACGGCAGGGGGTGACCACGGTGCGGGTTCCGAGGTTCGTTTCCACGGTGGCGCTGTCGGTGTGCGTGGCGGCCCTGGCGGGCGGCTGCGCGGGCGGCGCGGGACACGACGACGCGGGGGAGCCTCGACCCGTACCGCGGTCCACTCCGGCCCAGGACGATCTACTGAAGACCGCCGAAGCCGCCCTCGTACGGCGTTGTCTGTCGGCGCGTGAGGTTCCGTCGGCGGCGGCGCCGCCCGTGCCGGCGGATCAGGAAGCCGGACCGCGGCGCCAGTTCCCGTACGGGATCGACGACCCCGCCTGGGCCGCCGAGCACGGCTTCGGGGGCGCGGCGGGGACACGGCAAGCACGGCAGCGGCAACCGGCACAGCAGCCCGCACCGCGGTCACCGCAGCCCGGAAAGGCGGCCGCCGAGCAGCAACGACGGCTGGCCGACGCGCTGTTCGGGAGCGGGCGCCGTGAGCTGTCCACCCGTACGGCCACCGGACTGGTCGTCAGGGCCAACAGCGACGGTTGTCTCGCCGCGGCGCAACGCGTCCTCTACGGCGACCAGGCGCGCTGGTTCCGTACCGAGGTCGCGGTCAACAACCTGGGGGCCGCCGCTCACGACCGGGTGACCCGGGACGCGGCGTACCTGGCCGCGCTCGCCCGCTGGTCGCGCTGCGTCGCCCCGGTGCAAAAGGCCGAGGACCCGGCGGAACTGCGCGGCGCATGGCAGCGCCGCGCCCGCGACCTCGGTCCGCGTCAGGCCGGGGACCTGCAGAAGCGGTACGCCGTGGCCGAGGCGCGGTGTGTCCGGAGCACGGACCTCGCGGCCACCGGCGCCCGGCTGGAGAAGCACCACGCGGCCGGCCTGCGTGCCGAGTACGCCGACCTGATCGACGAGCACCGGCAACTGCGCGAGCACGGCCTGCGCTACGCCGTCCGGCACGGCCTCTGAGGCGCGCCTGTCTCCGGCCGTCTTCACCGGCCCACGTCACCGACCGACGTCACCGGAACCACCGCAACCACGGAAACCAGCGGGACTCACCGGAATCACCGGAACCACCGGGAATCACCGGGAATCACCGGGAATCACCGCAATCCAGAGACCACACCATCACACCGCATTTCACATCGAAGGGATCACCATCATGCGCAAGACCTTCATCACCGCGGCCGGCGTCCTCCTCGCCGCCGGCGCCTCCCTGGCCGCCGTACCGGGTACGGCCCAGGCCGCCGCTCCCTGCGCCCAGGGGAGCTTCTGCGCCTACACCGACGCCAACTACGGCGGTCTGGCGGTGGGATGGACCGGCGACGACGGCTGGTGGGAGGGCAACATCGCGGACCAGGACAGCTCGTGGGCCAACCACGGGATCTCGGGCCCGGGCATCAAGGACCACGTCAAGGTGTACGCCGGCGCGTGGCAGGGCGGCGGCGTCACGATCTGCCTGACCCCCGGCCAGGAGGTCTCCTACAACGCGGGCGCCAACGACCGGGGTGACTCCCACATCTGGGCCACCGGCTGCTGAACGAACCGAGGGCGCGCCGTCACTCCTGGGGTGGCGGCACGCCCTCCGTCGGGAGCCGCGCCGCGAGGACGCTCTTCGATGCCGGCACCCGGGGGCTCTTCCGGGTGGCTGCCGACGTGGACCTCCCGCCGCGGTGGTAGTGCTCCGCCGTCAGCCCATCGCCCAGGGCCCAGCCCCGAACCCCGGGCCCACGTCATCCGGAATCCCGTGCTCGCGGCGGTGGGGCACGGGCGGTGACGGAGGTCCTGGCGGAGTACGAGGGCGGGGACGGGCGTGAGGGCGGGAGCAGGGGCGACGGCGGGAACGAGGGCGGGGACGGGAGCGGTGTGCGGGGCTGACCTCGCACACCGACCCCGTCCGTCACCCGTTCACACCCCCGCCCTGCGCCCTTCGGGTTCTTTTCCTCCCCCACCCGTCTCGCGCCGATGACCTGCTGAAATGCCGCGCGCAGCCGTCCAGTCGGTTTTCACCTGACACCCATTCACCACATTTCTGACGCTCTCTCAGGAAGCGGTCTCGGCCCGGTGCCACTTACCTCGGAAGAGCAGCCCCACCACCGAAGTGCACCGCAGAGCTCGAGGGAGCACCGATGCGACGTACCGCCCGTCTGCTGTCCGGTACCGCGTTCGCCGTGGCCGTCGCCGGCCTCGGCGCCGCGCCCGCGTACGGCGGCAGTACCGGCGGCCTGGAGGTCTACCCGTCCTCCGTCGTGCCGGGCGGGCAGATCACGGTGAACACGGCGGACTGCGGGGACGGCGGTACGGCGGCGGGCGACGCCAGCGCGGTGGGCGCCGGTGCGTTCACCCTGGCGCCCGGCAGGCACGAGGGCGACGCCATCGGGCAGTTCCGGGTGCCGCCGAGCGCGCAGCCGGGGACGTACGAGATCGTCGCGACGTGCGCCGAGAGCGGCCTGCGGGTCACGGGCGACCTGGTCGTCACGCTGACGTCCGCGCGCGAGTGGGTGGCTCCGCGAGGGAGTGTGAAGACGGGGGTCGGCGGCGCACTGGGCCCCGACCCCGTACAGACCGCGGCCGGCGTGGCGGCTCTCGCCGTCGCCGCCGCGGGCGGTACCTGGCTCCTGCATCGCCGGGCGAGAGGCGACGGGATCTGACGGACACCCTCCGCCGTCCGTCCGCCGGTACCGCATGCCCCCTCCCCCTCCGGGTCCGACGCCCCTCGCGGCCCGGAGGGGGAAGCGGGCCCAGCCCTTCCGGAAAAGGGGTTCCGCCATGCCCAGATTCGGCAATGCCGCGATAGCGGCCGTCACCGCCGCGGCCCTGTGCTCCGGCGCGTGGCTGCTGCGCAGTGGCGCCGAGACGCACGCCCCGCCGCAGCCGTCCGCGGCCGAGGCCCGCCCCGACCCGCGCTCCCAGCGGTCCGCCGCTCCCGCCCTGCCGCCCTCCCCGCCCGACCGGATCCGCATCCCGTCGATCGGCGTGAACGCCCCCCTGAGGGGCCTCCGCCTCACCGCGACCGGCAGCCTCGGCGTCCCGCCCGCCGCGCGGAAGAACCTCGCCGGCTGGTACGAGGCCGGCACCACCCCCGGCGAGGCGGGCACCGCGATCGTCGCGGGTCACGTCGACAACGCCGACGGCCCCGCCGTCTTCTACGAACTCGGCGCCCTGAAGAAGGGCGCGGTCATCGAGGTCGACCGGCGTGACGGAGGCGTCGCCGTCTTCACCGTGGACGCCGTCGAGGTGTACGACGCGAAAGGCTTCCCCGACGCGAAGGTGTACGGGGCGGCCGCGCGGCCCGAGCTGCGGGTGATCACGTGCGGTGGCGGCTACTCGCGGAGCACCGGCTATCAGGGAAACGTCGTCGCCTTCGCACACCTCACGGGCGGCCGCTGAGGACACGCGACCTCGCGGGCGGCGGCACGGGCAACCGCTGAGGCCCGCGACCTCACGACAGCCGCTGCGGACAGGCGACCTCACGCGCGGCCGTTGAGCGACCAGGCTCACATCCCCGGGCGCCGTGCGGGCGTACCTCACCGCCGCGCCCCCGGTGGCGACGAGGGCGACCGCCTTGTCGGCGCCGAGGGCGTACGCGGCCGGGGGTGCTCGACGGCGGCCCGAGGAGCGGCACCGGGAGCAGCAGGTATGTTCGTGCCTGGTCGGCCTTCCGGGCATGAGCTGGTGAAACCCGGTCCTGACGACCCGTACCGGCTCCGGTCGTAGACGATGCCGACTGCACGGATCCCGCCAGCGCCGCCGGCCCCCGCCGTGCCCCGCCTCACAGCGCGCCCCCGGCGCCCTCCCCGAACCCTCACATCCCTCCCCCGCCTCCGCTGAGGGCAGCGTTCCCCGCGGGAAACAGACGTGATGCGGCCGGGTAACACCGGCAACGCACGCTCCTAGACATGACCTCGAATACGCGTGTGGTGGTGATCGGCGCCGGCATCGCGGGCGTCCGTCTCGCCCGGCGGCTCGGTGAGCTCGGCGTTCCCGTGACGCTCATCGGCGAGGAGGAGCACCGGCCCTACAACCGGGTCCTGCTCGCCGAGGTGCTGGCCGGCCGTTACAGCCCCGACGTGATCGCCCTCCCGGCGCCCGCGGAGCTGACGCGCGCCCGGGTCACCGCCATCGACCGGGCCGGGCGGACCGTGGAGTGTGCGGACGGCACGAAGATCGCATACGACACGCTCGTCCTGGCCACCGGCTCCAACCCCGTGCTCCCGCCCCTGCGCGGCCTGTTCAGCCCCGACCACGTGCTGCCCGTGGGCGTCCACGCCTTCCGCACGATGGACGACTGCCTGGGCCTGTCCAAGGCGGTACGGCCGGGCGTGAAGGCGGTCGTCATCGGCGGCGGGCTCCTCGGTGTGTCCGCGGCCCGGGCGCTCGCCCTGCGCGGCGCCCAGGTCGTCCTCGCCCAGCAGTCCGAGCGGCTCATGGAGCGCCAGCTCGACCCGTCCGCCTCCAAGCTCGTCCGGCGGCACCTCACCGACCTCGGCGTGGAGATCCACACCGAGTGCCGGGTCCGCGACGTGCGCTGCGTCGGCGGCGCGGTCCGCTCGGTGGAGATGGCCGACGGATACGCTCTCGACGCCGACCTCGTGGTCCTGGCCTGCGGGGTCCACCCCCGCGTGGGCCTCGCCCAGATCTCCGGCCTCGACGTCCGCAAGGGCGTCGTCGTCGACGACGAACTGCGCACCTCCGACCCCCACATCCGGGCGATCGGCGACTGCGCGCAGCACGACGGCACGGTCTACGGACTTGCCACCCCGGCGCTCGAACAGGCCGACGTGCTCGCCGAGTCGCTGGCCGGCCGGGCGCACGCCCGCTACACCGGCACCCGCTCGCTGACCCGACTCACCCTCGCCGGGCAGACCGCCTTCGACCTCGCCGCGTTCGGCGAGACGGAGGCCCTTCCCGGCGACGACGTGGTCCAGCTCGCCGACGCCACCCGAGGCACCTACCGCAAGGTCGTCGTCCGCGACGACCGCCTGGTCGGCGGGGTCCTCGTCGGCGAACTCGGCACCGTCGGCGCGCTCGCGCGCGCCTGGGAGGGAGCAGAGCCGCTCCCGTCCGACGGCGGCCCCCTGCTCCACCTGCTCACCAATGATGGAGGCTCCTGATGTCCACGGACACCCCCACGATCGTGCTCGTCGGCCATGGCATGGTCGGCCAGCGCTTCCTCGAAGCGCTCGCCGAGCGCGGCCTGACCGCCACGCACCGCGTGGTCGTGCTGTGCGAGGAGCCGCGTCCTGCGTACGACCGCGTGCAGCTCACCTCGTACTTCTCGGGCAAGACGCCCGAGGACCTCTCGATGACGGACATGCAGTTCATCGCCGACCACGGCATCGAGCTGCACGTCGGTGACCCCGCGGAGACGGTCGACCGCTCAACGAAGCGGGTGACGGCCCGCTCCGGACTGACCGTCGACTACGACGTCCTGGTCCTCGCCACCGGCTCGTACCCCTTCGTCCCGCCGGTCCCGAACAAGGACGCCCAGGGCTGCTTCGTCTACCGCACCATCGAGGACCTCCTCGCCATCGAGGAGTACGCCAAGTCGAGGACGACCGGTGCGGTCGTCGGCGGCGGTCTGCTCGGACTGGAGGCGGCCGGCGCGCTGAAGGGCCTCGGCCTCACCTCCCACATCGTGGAGTTCGCCCCCCGCCTGATGCCGGTCCAGGTCGACGAGGGCGGCGGCGCCGCGCTGCTGCGCACCATCGAGGACATGGGCCTGTCCGTCCACACGGGCGTGGGCACGCAGGAGATCGTGGTCGACGAGTCCGGCGCGGTCACCGGCATGAAGCTGTCCGACGGCTCCGAACTCGCCACCGACCTGGTCGTCTTCTCCGCCGGTGTCCGCCCCCGCGACCAGCTGGCCCGCGACTGCGGTCTGACGGTCGGCGAGCGCGGCGGCATCAGCGTCGACGAGCAGTGCCGCACGGTGAACGACCCGCACGTGTTCGCGATCGGCGAGTGCGCGCTGGCCTCCGACGGCCGGGTGTACGGCCTGGTCGCCCCCGGTTACGAGCAGGCCGAGACGGTGGCCGCGACGATCGCCGAGGACGATGCGGAGTTCACCGGCGCCGACCTGTCCACCAAGCTGAAGCTGCTCGGCGTGGACGTGGCGTCCTTCGGCGACGCGCACGGCACCGCCGAGGACTGCCTGGACGTCGTCTACTCCGACTCCCGCTCGGGCCTGTACAAGAAGCTGGTCATCGGCCGCGACGGCACGCTGCTCGGCGGCATCCTGGTCGGCGACGCGGAGGCGTACGGCACGCTGCGCGCCTTCACCGGTTCGGTCCCGCCGGTCTCGCCCGAGTCGCTGGTCCTGCCCGCCGGATCCGGTGAGAGCGTCCAGCTCGGCCCCTCCGCCCTCCCGGACGAGGCGGTCATCTGCTCCTGCCACAACGTGTCCAAGGGCGCGATCCGCGGCGCTGTCACCGACCACCAGTGCACGACCGTTCCCGAGGTCAAGAAGTGCACCAAGGCCGGCACCGGCTGCGGCTCCTGCGTCAAGGTCCTCGGCCAGCTCGTCACCGCCGAGCTGGAGGCCAACGGCGTCGTGGTCGACAAGGGCCTGTGCGGCTGCTTCGCGCAGACCCGCGAGGAGCTCTACGAGATCGTCCTCGCCCTGCGCATCAACACCTACCAGGACCTCCTGGACCGCTACGGCCGCGAGGACGCCCGGGGCGGCGACGGCTGCGACATCTGCAAGCCGGCGGTCGGCTCGATCATCGCCTCCCTCGCCCCGACCATCGGCGCGAGCGGCTACGTCCTCGACGGCGAGCAGGCGGCGCTGCAGGAGACCAACGACCACTTCCTGGCCAACCTGCAGAAGAACGGCTCGTACTCGGTCGTCCCCCGCATCCCCGGCGGCGAGATCACCCCCGAGGGCCTCATCGTCATCGGCGAGATCGCCCGCGACTTCGGCCTCTACACGAAGATCACCGGCGGCCAGCGGATCGACATGTTCGGCGCCCGCGTCGAGCAGCTCCCGCTCATCTGGACCCGGCTGGTCGACGCCGGCTTCGAGTCCGGCCACGCCTACGGCAAGTCCCTGCGCACGGTGAAGTCCTGCGTCGGCCAGACCTGGTGCCGCTACGGCGTCCAGGACTCCGTCCGCATGGCGATCGACCTGGAGCTGCGCTACCGGGGCCTGAGGTCCCCGCACAAGCTGAAGTCGGCGGTGTCGGGCTGCGCCCGCGAGTGCGCCGAGGCCCAGTCGAAGGACTTCGGCGTCATCGCCACCTCCAACGGCTGGAACCTCTACGTCGGCGGCAACGGCGGCGCCACCCCGCGCCACGCGGACCTGCTCGCGCAGGACCTCGACGACGACGAGCTGATCCGCCTGATCGACCGCTTCCTCATGTTCTACATCCGCACCGCCGACCGCCTGGAGCGCACCTCCACCTGGCTGGAGCGGATCCCGGGCGGCCTGGACCACGTACGGGACGTGGTGGTGGAGGACTCACTCGGCATCTGCGAGGAGCTGGAGTCCCTGATGACGGACCACGTCTCGCACTACGCCGACGAGTGGGCGACGACCATCAACGACCCCGAGAAGCTGTCCCGGTTCGTCTCCTTCGTGAACGCGCCCGACACCCCCGACCCGGTCGTCGGCTTCGTCCCCGAGCGCGACCAGATCAAGCCCGACCTGCCGCTGCTGTCCATCGGCATGCGCCCCAGTGAGAACCCGGCAGACGTCCTGGAAGGAAGTGCCCAGCGATGACACTGGCACCCGAGACGACCGACCTGAAGATCCAACTGAAGCTGACCGACAGCTGGTTCACGGTCTGCGACCTGAGCGTGCTGCTGCCGGGCCGCGGAGTGGCGGCACTGCTGCCCGACGGCCGCCAGGTCGCCCTCTTCCGCGACCGCGCCGGCTCCCTGTACGCCGTCGACAACCGCGACCCGTTCAGCGGTGCGGCGGTCCTCTCCCGCGGCCTGCTCGGCGCTCTGCAGGGCCGACCCTTCGTCGCCTCGCCCCTGCTGAAGCAGCGGTTCGACCTGGAGTCCGGGCAGTGCCTGGACGACGAGGCGGTGCGGATCGCGACGTACGAGGTACGGACCTCGTAGCGGACATCTCGTGTCTCCACCACGGAGGAAGTGGCCGCCGCCGTCCTCCACCTGGCCTCGGACGCCGCCGCCTCGACGGTGGGCACGGACCTGGTGGTGGACAGCGGGGCGACCGCCTGAAATACCCGCTGGAGACACGGACGCCCCCGTGCTTGCATGGGGTTCATGGTGCCCACCGACCGTCTCCTCGCCTTCGCGGCCATGTCCTTCCTGCTGATCGTGGTCCCCGGTCCCAGCGTGCTGTTCGTGATCGGCCGGGCACTCGCCCAGGGCCGTCGCGCCGCCGTCACCACGGTGGTGGGGAACACGGTCGGCGCCTATGTGCTGATCGTGGCCGTGGCGCTCGGGGTCGGGTCGGTCGTCGAACGCTCGGTCCTCGTCTTCACGGCACTCAAACTCGCCGGTGCGGCCTACCTCGTGTACCTGGGCGTCAAGGCGTGGCGGGAGCGTGGAGCGCTGCGGGCCTCCTTCACCGGTGACGAGGCGGCGGCGCAAGGGGGCCTGCGCACGTTCTGGGAAGGGTTCGCCGTCGGGGTGAGCAACCCCAAGACCATCGTGTTCTTCGCCGCCGTGCTGCCGCAGTTCGTCGACCGGGGACAGGGGCACGCCGCGGCCCAGATGCTGGTGCTCGGCCTGGTCTTCAACCTCATCGCGCTGGCGTCCGACACCGTGTGGGGCCTGGCGGCGGCGACCGCGCGGACCTGGTTCGCGCAGTCGCCCCGACGGCTCTCCCTGGTGGGCGGGGCCGGTGGGCTCACCATGATCGGACTGGGCGTGACGGTGGCCGTGACCGGCCGCAAGGACTGACCGGCGCGAGGCCCGTACGACGCAAGGCCGTACAGCGCAAGGACCAACCGGCGCCACCGGCGCGAGGACCGACCGCCGCGAGGGCCGACCGGCCGACCCCGACGGTCACACCGACAGCGGGTCGTACGTCACACCCGTCAGCTTCTCCGAGGCGGCCCACAGCCGCTCCCCCGCCGTGTCGTTGAACGTCCACGAGGCCCGCCAGGACGGGCCCGGGCTCCCGCGCCACATCGCCCAGTGCGGGCCGGTGAAGGAGTCCGGAGGGACGTCGGGCGCGGTAGCGGCGTACAGGGTGGGCAGCGCGCCCGCCTCGGCGGACTGGGCGAAGAAGCGGTTGCCGACCTTCATGAACCGCTCGCTGGCCTTGCGGCCGGACATCCGCGGGCCCTCGGTCTGGAGGTTGGTGGCGGCGTACCCGGGGTGCGCCGCCGCCGCGACGACGTCCGCGCCGTGGGCCGCCAGCCTGCGCGCCAGCTCGTGCGTGAAGAGCAGGTTGGCGGTCTTGGAGCGGGCGTAGGCGTGCCAACGCCGGTACCCACGCTCGCTGTTGAGGTCGCGGATGTCGATGTTGGCCATCGCGTGCACCATGCTGGAGACGGTCACGACGCGGGCACCCGGCGTTTCGAGCAGCGCGGGCAGCAGCAGTCCGGTGAGCGCGAAGTGCCCGAGGTGGTTGACGCCGAACTGCGTCTCGAACCCGTCCACGGTCGTCCCGTACGGCAGCGCCATCACGCCCGCGTTGTTGACGAGCAGGTCGAGCCGGTCGTACGCGAAGGCGGCCGCGAACTGCCGTACGGAGGCGAGGTCCCCGAGGTCGAGCCGCGCGAACTCCACCTCCGCTCCCGGCACTTCGGCGGCCAGCCGGTCACCGGCCTCGGTGCCGCGCGCCTCGCTCCGGCAGGCCAGCACCACCCGGGCGCCCCGGCGCGCCAGCTCCCGCGCGGCGGCGTACCCGATGCCGCTGTTGGACCCGGTGACCACGGCGACACGGCCGCGCTGATCGGGGATGTCCTTCTCGGTCCAGCCGGCCATGGCCGACCCTCCCTCCGCTGGCAGGTGGGGTTCAGCCTACGAGCGGGGGGCGCTCCAGGTAATCGTCCGGGAGGGGCCGCGTGTCCAGGTAGAACCACTCGGCGCCGGGGCCGGGCGTGACGTCGGGGGCGGGCGTTTCCGGCTCGGCCTCGGCGGGCACCGGCTTCGCCGGTCCCGGCATCAGCAGTTCCACCCGTACGCCGTTCCCCCGCTGCTGGGCCGTGAACTCCTCCACCTGGTTGCGGCAGGCATGGTCCAGATGGGTCACGCCGGTCAGGTCGAGGCGGATCCGGGGCCTGCCCGAGGCCGCCGCGGCCTCCAGCGCCTCGATGACCTTCGGCAGCCGCAGGAAGGTCGCGTTCCCGGCCATGACGACCTTGGCGGTGTCGTCCTCGACATGCTGCCGGATCACGGTCTGCGACATCCTGAGGGCGGCCAGCACGATCCCGGCGGCGAGCCCGACGAGCACGCCTTCGAGCAGCGCGGTCGCCACGATGACCAGCGTGGTGAGGGTCATCACCGCGAACTCGCCCCGGTCCTGGCGCCACATCTTCGGGAACTCCTCCGGCGCGAAAAGCTTCCAGCCGCTGTGCACCAGCACCCCGGCGAGCACCGAGATCGGGATCAGGGCCAGGACCTGCGGCAGCAGCAGCGCGAAGGCGAGCAGCCACAGACCGTGCAGGGTGCGGGAGAGCCGGGTCTTGGCACCCGCCTGCACGTTCGCCGAGCTGCGCGCGACCACCGCGGTGATCGGCAGGGCCCCCAGGACGCCCGCGACCGTGTTCCCCGCGCCCTGGGCGATGAGCTCGGTGTTGTAGCGGGTGCGCGGGCCGCTGTGCATACGGTCCACCGCGGCCGCCGTGAACAGGCTCTCCGCGGAGGCGATGACCGTGAAGGTGAGGATCGCCGTGATGATCGCCGTATCCGCGAGCCCCGCGAACTGCTCCCCGCCGGGCACGCTCACCGCGGCGAGCAGATTGCCGACCTGGAGCGTCTTCACCTCCACGCCGGGCAGCGCGGCGACGGCGATACCGATGCCCACGGCGACCAGCGCGGCCGGAACCTTCTTCACCGGCCCCGGCACCTTCTTCCACAGGAAGCTCAGCACGACGGTGACGACACCCAGGAGCGTGGCGATCATCGCCTGCCGGTCGGTGAGGATGCCGGCGAACAGCCCCGGGATCCCGGCCATGTTCTCGATCGGCGTGCCGGGCGCCTTCGCGTCGGCCATCGGGTACGCCTGGCTGAACATCAGCGGCAGCCCGATGCCGGCCAGCATGCCCTGGACGACGGCGAGCGAGATCGCCTGGAACATCCGGCCCAGCCGTACGACACCGAGGACGATCTGCAGGATCCCGGACCCCAGCACGATCACGCCCAGCATGGCCACACCGACGTCGGCGACGGTCTCCGCGACCAGCGCGGCGAGCCCCGCGGCGGGCCCGCTGACCTGGAGCGTGCTGCCCCGCACCGCCCCGACCACCAGCCCCCCGATCACTCCGGAGATGATCCCCAGCTCGGCCGGGACCCCGGAGGCGACGGCGACGCCGATGCAGAGGGGCAGGGCGACGAGGAAGACGACGAGGGAGGCGGTGATCTCGGTGCCGAGGTCGGCTTTGGGGCCGGCCTTGCCCGTACTGGCGCCCGCACTCCTGCCGGCCTTGCCCGTACTCGCCCCCGCACCCCTCAAGACGGCTCCCCGGCTGCGCGCATGCGCCCCGCTCATCCGGCGTGCACCCGGAAACGACCGTCGTCCTCGAGCTCGTACACCCGCCCGGTGTCGACCTCGTAGTACCAGCCGTGCAGCCGCAGCCGGCCCGCGTCGAGCCGTTGCCGTACCGCCGGGTGACTGCGCAGCGCGGCCAGCTGGTTGACGACGTTGTGCTGCGCCACGTCGGACAGCGACGGATCGTCGGAGGCGCCGGCGAGCATCGGGGCCAGCTCCGGGCGGGCCACCTCCAGCCAGGCGCCCACGCCCGGCAGCGCGGCCAGGTCGTCGCCGGACTTCAGCGCGCCCATCGCTCCGCAGTGTGAGTGACCGCACACCACGACGTCCTGAACCCCGAGGACCTCCAGTGCGTACTCGATGGTGGCGGCCTCACCACCGGCCCCGGGCCGCCCGTACGACGGCACGATATTGCCCGCGTTCCGCAACTCGAATATCTCTCCGGGCCGGGCGCCCGTGATGAGCGCGGGTATCACTCGGGAGTCCGAGCAGGTAATGAAGAGTGCCTCGGGATATTGCCCCTCGGCCAGTTTCCGGTATTCGCCGGGCTCGAATTCGACCCGCTGTGTGAACGTGCGGGCGCGGTCCAGAAGTGCCTTCAACGATGCCTCCTCGACGGGANGGTAATGAAGAGTGCCTCGGGATATTGCCCCTCGGCCAGTTTCCGGTATTCGCCGGGCTCGAATTCGACCCGCTGTGTGAACGTGCGGGCGCGGTCCAGAAGTGCCTTCAACGATGCCTCCTCGACGGGAAGTTCGACCTGGTCACCACACCGTAGGAGGGTGCGTCCCAGCGGAAGGTTAAGTAACGACCAGAGCCCGGACAGGAATTGAACATTTCTTGTCGTGCCCCATGCATGCACTGTCATCTTGTAACGTGTCGACTCCAGGGCACGTAATGCGGATCCGGGGTGCCTGGATTCAAAAGCCGATTCCTGGTTCACGATTCACGGTCACGGTTCACGGAGAGACGGGACGCATGGGCCTACGAGTACTGCTCATCGAGGACGACGAGACGATCGCCGAACCGCTCACCGAGGGTCTCGGCCACTTCGGACTGACGGTCGACCACGTCGCCACCGGCACCGACGGCCTGAGAGGCCCGTACGGCGATGTCGTCCTGCTCGACCTCGGCCTGCCGGACATGGACGGCATCGACGTCTGCCGGGGCATCCGGCAGGTCTCCGACGTCCCCATCGTCATCCTCAGCGCCCGCGGCGAGGAGGCGGACCGTGTGCTGGGCCTGGAACTGGGCGCCGACGACTACCTGGCCAAGCCGTTCAGCATGCGGGAGCTGGTGGCACGGGTGCGGGCGGTGACGCGGCGGACGCAGCGGACACAGGCTTTGGTGGAGCCGACACCGACGTCGGCACCGATACCTGTGCAGGTTCCGTCGACACCGGTGCCGGTTCCGTCGACACCGATGCCGGTTCCGTCGTACGACCGCACCCCGGCACCCTCGTACGAAACCCCGCCACCACCGTCGTACGAACACCCCGTCCCAGCCACGGGCCCCGCCCCCGCCACCGCCACCGAACCCGGCCCTCTGGTCGTCGACCGCCGCACCCGCCAGGTCTGGGTCGGCGCGGCCCAAGTGGCACTCACGCCCAAGGAGTTCGAGCTGCTCGCGCTGCTCACCGAGGACCCCGGCGCGGTCTACTCCCGGCAGCAGATCCTCGACCGGGTCTGGGACCCGCACTACGAGGGCCCGACCAAGACCCTCGACGTCCATGTCGCCGCCCTGCGCAAGAAGTTGGGCCACCCCGCGTGGATCCAGACGCTGCGCGGGGTCGGCTTCCGGCTGGCGGTGCACGGCGAGCCGAACGAACAGCGACTGGGTGCGACATGACCCGCCGCCTCCTGTTCAGCTACCTCACCCTCGCCGCACTCGTCCTGCTCTGCCTGGAGATCCCGCTCGGCTTCGTGTACTCGCGGGGCGAGCGGGAGCGGGTGGTCAACGCGGCGAAGGACGAGGCCGAGTCGGTCTCCGCGTACGCCGCCCTGTCCCTCGCCGCCGGCCGTGCCGAGCAGGACCTGCCCGCCCGGGTGACCCACTGCGCCGAACGCATCGGCGGGAAGGTGGTGGTCGTCGACGGCACGGGCGCACCGCTCGCCACCTCGCACCCGCTGAGCCCGGAGGCGTCCCGCGCCCTGACGTCCCGCCCCGGCATCACGGCCGCCCTGCGAGGCACCTCCACGGTGGACGTCCGCACCTCCACCATCGGCGGAGTGGAGTACCTGTCGGTGGCTGCGCCCGTGGGCCAGGGCGTCCGGCCGGAGGGTGCCGTATGGCTCACGCTCCCGACCCGGACGGTCCACGAACGCGTCCACCACGTATGGCTGCTGCTCGCCGTTGGCGGACTCGGCGTGCTCACCGCGGTCACCTTCGTCGGCTTCGGCATCGCCCGCTGGACCGGCCGCCCCATCCGCGAACTGGAGCGTGCCACCCATGAGTTGGCGGGCGGCGGCCGCGTCCAGCCCGTAGCCGTCACCAAGGGCCCACCCGAAGTCCGCAGCCTGGCGGCCGCGTTCAACCGTACGGCAGCCCGCCTCGCCCATCTCCTCGACTCCCAGCACGCCTTCGCCGGCGAGGCCTCGCACCAGCTGAAGACACCGCTCGCGGCCCTGCGCCTGCGCCTGGAGAACCTGGAACCGAACGTCACCGCCCGCGGCCAGGGCAGCCTCACCGCCGCCGTCACCGAGACGGACCGCCTCTCCCGCATGGTCGAGGGCCTGCTGGCCATGGCGCGACTGGAGGAGCACGCGGCCACACCCGGCCCGACCGACATCGGCGCGGTCTGCGCGGAACGCCACCACACCTGGGCGCCGCTCTTCGACCGACGGAACGTATCCCTGGTCCTGTTCGCCGGCAGCGTGGGCCCGGTGCTGGCACTGCCCGGGTCCATCGAACAGATCCTGGACAACCTCCTCTCCAACGCCCTACGGGCCTCCCCACCCGGCACCACCGTCACCATCGAACTGCGCCTCCACGCCCCCGCCCGCCGCGCCCTGCGCGACGCCCGCCCCTGCTGGGTCGACCTCCACATCACCGACGAGGGCCCCGGCATGACCCCCGACCAGCGCGCCCGCGCCTTCGACCGCTTCTGGCGCGCACCCGGCGCCCCCAAGGGCGGCACGGGCCTCGGCCTCTCCCTCGTCCAACGCCTCGCCCACGCCGGCGGCGGCGAGGCGAGCGTGCACGCGGCGGCGACCGGCGGCCTGGACGCGGTGGTGCGACTGCCGTCGGCCGAACCCCTGCCCGGCCATGGACCGGGCAGTGCCGCCCAGCGAGGCAGAGAGCTGCTGGCACTGCACGTTGCTGGTCATGTACAGCGCGCCCCCGCTTCACAGCCCGTCCACAGGGAGTCCATCCCGCGCCCCTAGGGTCCATGACCGCGCCACCCCGCCGCCGATCCGGCGGCGGGCAGGTCACGACACACCTTGGAGCAAGCGTGGAACGTCGTACCCTCCTGCGTGCGGCCGTCATCGGCGGTTCCTCCGCCGTCCTCGGCGGAACCCTGTGGCGAGGCGCCGCGTACGCGGCCCCCGCCCAACCCGGAGCCGGCCCCTACGGGGCGCTCGGCGCCCCCGACACCAACGGCATCAGACTCCCGAGCGGCTTCACCAGCCGGGTCGTCGCCCGCTCCGGCCAGACGGTCACCGGAACGTCGTACACCTGGCACAACGCCCCTGACGGCGGCGCCTGTTACGCCGACGGCACCGGCTGGATCTACGTCTCCAACTCGGAGATCAACCCGTCGGGCGGCGCGAGCGCGGTGCGGTTCTCGTCGACGGGCACGATCACGGGCGCGTACCGCATCCTCTCCAACACCCGGCAGAACTGCGCGGGCGGCAAAACCCCGTGGAACACCTGGCTGTCCTGCGAGGAGGTGTCGCTGGGCTACGTCTACGAGACGGACCCCTGGGGTGTCCAGCCGGCCACCCGCCGCGACGCCATGGGCCGCTTCAAGCACGAGGCTGCGGCCGCGGACCCGGTCCGCAAGGTGGTCTACCTGACCGAGGACGAGACGAACGGCCGCTTCTACCGCTTCGTACCGACGACCTGGGGCAACCTCTCCTCCGGCACCCTCCAGGTCATGGTCGCCGGCACGGCCACGTCAGGCTCCTTCACCTGGGCGAACGTCCCCGACCCGGACGGCTCCCCCACCACCACCCGCACCCAGGTCTCCGGCTCGAAGTCCTTCAACGGCGGCGAGGGCTGCCACTACGCCGACGACACGGTCTGGTTCACCACGAAGGGCGACAACCGCGTCTGGCGGCTCAACCTGCTGACGAACACGTACGAGCTGGCGTACGACGACTCCCTCGTCACCTCCGGCACCGCCCCGCTCACCGGCGTCGACAACATCACCGGCACCGCCTCCGGCGACCTGTTCGTGGCGGAGGACGGCGGCAACATGGAGATCTGCGTGATCACTCCGGACGACGTGATCGCCCCGTTCCTGCGCATCGACGGCCAGTCGTCGTCGGAGATCACGGGCCCGGCGTTCTCCCCCGACGGCACGCGGCTGTACTTCTCCAGCCAGCGGGGGACGACTGGGAGCTCGTCGGGCGGGATCACGTATGAGGTGCGGGGCCCGTTCAGGACGTAACACCGCACAACGATCACGAAATGAACACATCTCCCACACAACCGAGTGCGCAGCAATACGGTCATCCCCTCACGTAACACCTCAGGGGGACGACATGACCAACCCGTACCACCACACGACCCAGCCCATAGGCCCGACCGCTTCCGGCCCCGCCCCCAAGTGGGCCCGGAAGCGGTACGTCCTGCCGGCGCTGGCGCTGGCCCTCTTCATCGGCGTAGGCATAGGCGGAAGCGACCAGGAGACAAGCACCAACGCGAAGCCGACGGCCGCCAAGCCACAGCCGACGGTCACCGTGACGGCAACGGCGACGGCCCCGGCGGCGGAGACGACCGAGCCCGAGCCGGCCGGCACCGTGACCGCCACGGAAACGGTCAAGGTGAAAGTCAAGGTCACCAGAACGGTCACAGCGCAGCCGGCGGCAGGCAGCGACGACGGTTCGTCCGACGCGGACGTCTACTACGAGAACTGCACCGCGGTCCGAGCCGCGGGCGCCGCCCCCATCCACCGTGGCGAACCCGGCTACGCCTCCCATCTGGACCGCGACAACGACGGCGTCGCCTGCGACACCTGACCCGTCAGTCCCTCCGGATCAACTCGGGGTCGATCCGCCGCCCGCCAGGTGCCACACCCAAGAGTGGCGACGAGGAGCAGGGACTCGCCATCCCCGTCGGCCAGACGATCGCCGCTCGCCGGTTCCAGGGCAACCTCCAGCCACTGCGGTCGCCCTGGCACTCTGATCTCTCGTCATGTGAGGAGTGGCGGTTTGCTGCAAATGTCGGCAGAGTTTGATCACTGCGGTACCGGCAACGGCTCCTAGCCTTGGCCGTGATCCTTGGTCAGCGCGGCCAGCACTCACACAAAGCGAGGCCCTTCAACGCCGTGAACCGCCTCTTTCCAGGCTCCGAGCCTCGCTACGGTGGAACGCATGAAGCTCTCGCCTCTCGTCGCCCGCGAACGCTTTGTCGCGTCGGCCGTCGCCAGGCTGGCGACAGCCGACGCCCAGGGAGTGCCCCACGCCGTTCCAGTGACCTTCATCGTCCTGAACGACGTCTTGTACTTCGCGATCGACCACAAGCCCAAGAGCACGTGGGATCTTCGGCGATTGCGCAACATCAGGGAGAACCCGTCGGTGGCTGTCCTTGTGGACCACTACGACGAGGACTGGTCCACGCTGTGGTGGGCTCGCGCCGACGGGCACGGCGACGTACTGAAGGAAGGTCAGGAGCGAGACCGCGCGGTGGAATTGTTGTGCGACAAGTACGAGCAGTACCAGGACTCCCCTCCCCAGGGTCCCGTGGTCGCCGTTCGGGTGGAGCAGTGGAGCGGCTGGGCCTTCGCATAGCCTTGCCGGGACAGCCGATCCCGGGGTGACGCACATGCCGGACCAAGACCTGCCTCCGTACCGCCGGATCGCCGACGACCTGCGGGCGGCGATCGCGACGGGAAAGCTGGTGCCTGGCGAGAAGCTGGAGTCGGAGAACGTCGACACGGCGGAGGCACTGAGCGCAGGCGTAGCCGAAGCCAATGCCCGGTCCAGGAAGCGAGCGGCCGTGGCCACCGGCACAGCTGTCTCAGCGTTCGAGGCTCTGGACACGCCGTCGACCGAGTGCGCGCTCGCCAAACGGCACGGCTACGAAGAGCTGCACAACGCGTGCCACCAGACGCACGACGTGTTCCTCCCTGGGGCCAACAACATCCTCTTGGCGCCCGGTTGCAGCTGCCGCTGCCACACCGCGGATCGGAGATCGTCACGCTGATCGATAGAGCTTGAGGTGAATGAGCCCCTCGATGGCGCCCAGACGCATCTGCAGGCTGGGATCCGGGTCCGCGGTGGTCGTCAAGAGCACCCGCACCTCCGGGTGTTCGAGGAGGTAGAGCTCGTCTTCACCGTGGTCGCCGGGGATCAGGTTGGGCTGGATCTCGATCCGCCCGTCGGGGTGGTCAGCCAGGTGATGGACGCCCAGGTAGTCGCTCTCACGCTCGGTGAAGCGCCAGCCGAAGCGGTCGCTGACGAGCCGGACCAGCTCGTCGGCGGTGTGGGTGCTGGTTCCGTAGATGCGGAAGTCGGTCATCGTGCGCCCGACCCTATGCCGCGAGGCCACCCGCACCGAGGCAAAGCCGAGAGGGCGGCCCCCCGCACAGGGTGCCGCCCTCTCCTCGTGCTCCGGAACCGCCGCCCATCGGTGAGGGTCGGTCGGGGACAGTCGGCGGTTCCGGCGTTCAGCAGGTCGTACGCGAGGCCAGGGCCGAGCCGAAGGCCAAGCCCAGGACCAAGCCCCAAGACCCGTAAGCCCTACCGGTGGTCGCTCCCCGCCGACTGCGAAGCCGCGCGCCCCGCCTCCAGGCGTGCCACCGGGATCCGGAACGGCGAGCAGGAGACGTAGTCCAGGCCGACATCGTGGAAGAAGTGGACGGACTCGGGGTCGCCGCCGTGTTCGCCGCAGACGCCGAGTTTCAGGTCGGGGCGGGTCGCGCGGCCGGCTTCCGCGGCCAGCTTCACGAGGGAACCGACGCCATCCCTGTCGATCGTCTCGAAGGGGGAGACTCCGAAGATGCCCTTCTCCAGGTAGGCCGTGAAGAAGGAGGCCTCCACGTCGTCCCGGCTGAAGCCCCACACGGTCTGGGTGAGGTCGTTCGTGCCGAAGGAGAAGAACTCCGCCGCCTCGGCGATCTGACCGGCGGTCAGGGCGGCGCGCGGCAATTCGATCATCGTGCCGATCGACAGCTTGAGGGACGTGCCCGTGGCGGCCTCGACCTCGGCCACCACCTGGTCGGCCTCCTCGCGGACGATCTCCAGCTCCTGGACCGTGCCCACCAGCGGGATCATGATCTCGGCGCGCGGGTCGCCCTTGGCCGCCTTGCGTTCGGCCGCGGCCTCGGCGATCGCCCGTACCTGCATGGTGAACAGGCCGGGGATGACCAGGCCCAGGCGCACGCCGCGCAGACCCAGCATGGGGTTCTGCTCGTGCAGGCGGTGGACGGCCTGGAGCAGGCGCAGTTCGTTCTCGTGGGGCTCCTGGCGGGACTCGGCCAGTGCCACGCGGACCGAGAGTTCCGTGATGTCGGGCAGGAACTCGTGCAGCGGCGGGTCCAGCAGCCGCACCGTCACGGGGAGGCCGTCCATCGCCGAGAACAGCTCGACGAAGTCCTTCTTCTGGAGGGGGAGCAGCGCCTTCAGCGACTCCTCGCGCTCCGTCTCCGTGTCGGCCAGGATGAGCCGCTCGACCAGTTCACGCCGGTCGCCGAGGAACATGTGCTCGGTGCGGCACAGACCGATGCCCTGGGCGCCGAAGCGACGGGCGCGCAGCGCGTCCTCGGCGTTGTCGGCGTTGGCCCGGACACGCAGGCGGCGCTTCCGGTCCGCGAAGGCCATGATCCGGTGGACCGCCTCGACCAGTTCGTCCGCGTCGTTGGCGCCCGCGTGCATCCGGCCCTCGAAGTACTCCACGACGGGGGACGGGACGACCGGGACCTCGCCCAGGTAGACCTTGCCCGACGAGCCGTCGATGGAGATGAGGTCGCCCTCCTCCACCACGTGACCGCCCGGCACCGTCATCCGGCGCCGCTTGGTGTCGACTTCCAGTTCCTCCGCGCCGCACACACAGGTCTTGCCCATGCCGCGCGCGACGACCGCCGCGTGGGAGGTCTTGCCGCCGCGCGAGGTCAGGATGCCCTCGGCCGCGATCATGCCGTCGAGGTCGTCCGGGTTCGTCTCGCGACGGACCAGGATCACCTTCTCGCCCGAACGCGACCACTTCACCGCGGTGTACGAGTCGAAGACCGCCTTGCCGACCGCCGCGCCCGGCGACGCCGCGATGCCCCGGCCGACCTTCGCCACCTTCGTGTCCTCGTCGAAGCGCGGGAACATCAGCTGGGCCAGTTGGGCACCCGTCACGCGCTGGAGGGCCTCGGCCTCGTCGATCAGGCCCTGGTCGACGAGCTGCGTGGCGATGCGGAAGGCCGCACCCGCCGTGCGCTTGCCGACGCGGGTCTGGAGCATCCACAGCTGACCGCGCTCGATGGTGAACTCGATGTCGCAGAGGTCCTTGTAGTGGTTCTCCAGCGTCTCCATGATCTGCATGAGCTGGTCGTACGACTTCTTGTCGATCGTCTCCAGCTCGGCCAGCGGGACGGTGTTGCGGATGCCCGCGACCACGTCCTCGCCCTGGGCGTTCTGGAGGTAGTCGCCGTACACGCCCTGGTGGCCCGAGGCGGGGTCACGGGTGAAGGCCACGCCCGTGCCGGAGTCGGGGCCCAGGTTGCCGAAGACCATCGAGCAGACGTTGACCGCGGTGCCCAGGTCGCCCGGGATGCGCTCCTGGCGGCGGTAGAGCTTGGCGCGGTCGGTGTTCCAGGAGTCGAAGACCGCGTGGATGGCGAGGTCCATCTGCTCGCGCGGGTCCTGCGGGAAGTCCCGGCCGGCCTCGGTCTTGACGATCTTCTTGAAGCGGGTGACCAGCTTCTTGAGGTCCGCGGCTTCCAGCTCGGTGTCGACCGTGACCTTCTTGGCCGTCTTCGCCGCTTCCAGGGCGTCTTCGAAGAGGTCGCCGTCGACGCCGAGGACGGTCTTGCCGAACATCTGGATGAGGCGGCGGTAGGAGTCCCAGGCGAAGCGGTCGTCGCCGGCCTGCTTGGCCAGGCCCTGGACCGACTTGTCGGAGAGGCCGATGTTGAGGACCGTGTCCATCATGCCGGGCATGGAGAACTTGGCTCCGGAGCGGACCGAGACCAGGAGCGGGTCGTCGGCCTGGCCGAGCTTCTTGCCCATGCGCTGCTCCAGCGCGTCGAGGTGTGCACTCACCTCGTCACGCAGTGCCGCCGGCTCCTCGCCGCTGTCGAGGTAGACCTTGCAGGCCTCGGTGGTGATCGTGAAGCCCGGAGGCACCGGAAGGCCCAGGTTGGTCATCTCGGCGAGGTTGGCACCCTTGCCGCCGAGGAGGTCCTTGAGGTCCTTGTTGCCCTCGGTGAAGTCGTAAACGAACTTCACGCTCTCAACGCTGGTGCCGTGCTCAGCTACCTGGGGATCTTTGTTTTCCGACACGGGTCTCGACTCCTCGAGGACGCGGTGGCTGCCCTGACGAGCAGGAACATACCCAGATCAAAGGCTTCTGGGTACGTCCACTTGCCCGTCATGCGCCTGTAACCACTCGTCCGCCACCGGATCGAAAGTCAAAGCTTGGCAAGCGAATACGGGCGCATGTTTTCACTCCTTGAACGCAAGAGCGCTCACTTTCCCAGAATTCCGCTCACATGAGCGGCTGCCAGCCCGTCTGATTTCGATCGATGAACGATCAAGGGGTGGCACTCAGTGCCACCCCTTCCAGAAGTGCAGTCGAGCAAGATCCGCTCATCTGAGCGCAACCCTTATCAAGGGTGGCGATAATCACGCTGTCACAGCCGCCGGAATTTCACCATGCGGACGCGTCTCACGACGGAAACAACCTCGAAAAGATCGTGGTCACACCCGTCACACCCCCAGCGCGGCCAGGCGTTCCTCCACCCGCTCCGGCGCGTACAGGTGCTCCACGACCATCGCCCCCGCCCCGACCAGCCCCGCCCGCTCCCCCAGCCGCGACGTCACAACGTCCAGATGAGCGGTGGAGCGCGGCAGCGCGCGCTGGTAGAGCAGCTCGCGCACGCCCGTGAGGAAGGCGGTTCCGGCCAGATCCCCCGCGATCATCAGAACACCGGGGTTCAACAGGGTCACGACCGTCGCCAGGACGTCCCCGACCTGGCGGCCCGCGTCCCGCGCGAGCGCCGCCGCCTCGGGGTGCCCGGAGGCCAGCAGGTCCCGCACGTCCGAGCCGGACGCCGCCGGCACCCCGGCCTCGGCCAGTCGCCGCGCCACGGCGCCACCGCTGGCGACGGCGGCGAGACAGCCGTAGGAGCCGCAGCGGCACAGCGCGTCGGCGCCCGCGGGGACCCGGATGTGGCCGAGGTCGCCCGCGCCTCCGTCGACACCTCGGTAGATCGAGCCGTCGACCACGACTCCGGCGCCGATGCCCGTCGACACCTTCACCAGCACGAAGGCCGAGCAGTCGGCGTATCTCGTGCGCTGTTCGCCGTACGCCATGAGGTTGGCGTCGTTGTCGACCAGGACGGGTACCGGCCCGGCGCCGGAGTGCTCGCTGAAGGCCCTCGCCAGGCGGCCCCTTATGTCGTAGCCGTCCCAGCCGGGCATGATCGGCGGCTGTACGACGCGGCCGGTGTCGGTGTCGACGGGGCCCGGCACCGCGAGGCCGATGCCGCAGACCTCGTCCGGCCGGTGGCCGGCCTTCTCCAGGAGCTCGGCGAACCAGCGGCCGAGTTCGCCGAGTACGGCGTCGGGGCCCTCCTCGACGACCAGGACGCCCGAGTGCTCGGAGAGGATCTCGCCGGTCAGGGTCAGTACGGCGGCCCGCGCGTGCCGTGTGTCGAGGTCGGCGGAGAGGACGACCGCGTGGGCGTCGTCGAACTCGAGGGTGATGGAGGGGCGGCCGCCGAGCGGTGAGTCGACGGGGCCGCCGGCGCCCTCGCGGAGCCAGCCCGCGCGGAAGAGGCGGTCGAGGCGGTGGCCGACGGTGGCGCGGGAGAGTCCGGTGGCCTGTTGCAGGGCGCCCCGGGTGGTGGCGCGGCCGCTGCGCACGAGTTCGAGCAGATCTCCGGCGCTCGCCTGACTTCCCGTTCTGCCGGTCCTGCCGGGTCGTCCGGTCATGCGCACCCCCTTGTGTTTCTCAAGCCTGCATTACATATTGAGTTTTGCGTGTTAAATAGACGTAACCCTACGGTAGCCACTACCGAACTGGTCGGCCGTACGTCTTCGGGGAGCCTTGAGTGGATCGCGCAACGCAGCTCACCGCCCGTAACACCGGGCACTTGACGCCCGTACGCACCTTTTCCTCACCACCGTATTCCGGGCATGGTGAGGTGCCGGTGCCGGAGGCCGTTGCATACGATCCGCCGTCCGCGACACATGCGCCGTCCGCGACACGTTCACCGTCGGCGGCCCGTTCCTCCTTGCACGTCAGGGCCGCCGGGGTGCTGGAGGGCAACTGGACCGGCGCCTCCACGGTCCCCTCACACGGCCTGTACCCGCACCAGTGGTCCTGGGACTCGGCGTTCATCGCGATCGGCCTGCGCCACCTGTCGCCGTTACGGGCACAGACGGAGCTGACGACGCTGCTCGACGCCCAGTGGGGCGACGGGCGGATCCCGCACATCGTCTTCAACCCCTCCGTCCCGCTCGACGCGTACTTCCCGAGCCCCGACTTCTGGCGCTCCTCGACCGCGGGGCGCGCTGCGGGCGCCCCGCGCACCGTACAGACCTCGGGCATCGTGCAGCCACCGGTGCACGCGCTGGCCGCGTGGCTGGTGCACTGCGCCGACCCGGGGCTGTCACGGGCGCGCGGCTTCCTCGCCCGGGTGTATCCGCGGCTCGCCGCGTGGCACCGGTATCTGCTGCACCGGCGGGACCTGGGCGGGGGGTCGCTGGCGTCCGTCGTGCACCCCTGGGAACAGGGTATGGACAACAGCCCCTGCTGGGACGCCCCGCTCGCCCGCATCACGCCCGCCCCGGCCCGGTCCTTCCGCCGCGCCGACCTGGACCACGGCGCCCCGGAGGACCGGCCGACAGACCTGGACTACGGGCGGTACGTGCGGCTGGCGACCGATTACCGCGACGGCGGGTACGCCGACGGGACGGGGGAGTTCGCCGTCGAGGACCCGGCGTTCAACGCCCTGCTCATCGCCTCCGAGCACGCTCTCGCGCGGATCGCACGGGAGCTCGGCGCCGAGGGCACGGCTCGGCACGCGCGTGCCGAGCGGCTGACGGCGGCGCTGGTCGAGCGGCTGTGGGATCCGGCGGAGGGGATGTTCTTCTGCCGGGACGTGCGGGGCGGGGGGCTGATCCGCGAGCGCAGCGTCTCCGGGGTCGTTCCGCTGCTGCTGCCCGGCCTGCCGCGGGAGATCACGGACGCGCTCGTGCGCACCCTGGGCGGCGCGCACTTCGGGCTCGGCGACTCGACCCGCCTGGTCCCGAGCTACGACCTGCTCGGCGAGGCCTTCGACCCGCACCGCTACTGGCGCGGCCCGGCCTGGTTCAACACCAGCTGGCTGGTGGAGCGCGGGCTGCGCACGCACGGCGAACAGGAGCGGGCCGACGCGCTGCGCCAGGCCGTCCTGGACACCGCCGGCACGTCTGACTTCGCGGAGTACGTCGACCCGTACACCGGCGAGGCCTGCGGGGCGACCGGCTTCAGCTGGACCGCCGCGCTCACGCTCGACCTGCTGCACACCGGCCCGGGAGACGACAGGTCCCCCACGGGCATCCGGACGTTCGAGATGAGTGACAGGGGAGGGGACCGGGGATGACGGACCGGCATCATCTGCTCGTGCACGGTGGGACGTTCGCCGCCGTGGGCGACGGCGGGGACATCAGCGGCGTACGGGGCGGCAGTTCCCCGGACGGATTGTTCGTGCGCGACGCCCGGCATCTGAGCCGGTGGCAGCTCACCGTGGACGGCGCGGTGCCCGAGGCGCTGTCGCCGGTCGCCGACGGGGACACCGCGCGGTGTGTGCTGGTGCCGCGCGGCGGACGTCAGGAGCCGCCCGCGTACACCCTCTTCCGTGAACAGGCTGTCGGTGACGGCTCGTTCGTCGAGTCCCTGCGGGTGACCAGCAACCGTCCGGTGCCGACGACGGTCCGGCTCGCGGTGACGGCGGACGCCGACTTCACCGACCAGTTCGAACTGCGCTCCGACCACCGTACGTACGCGAAGATAGGAGCGACCCGCTCCCGTCAGGTCCTCGACGGTGGCGTCGAGTTCGCCTATCAGCGCGGTGAGTGGCGGTCCTGTACGACCGTGACGGCCGAGCCCGCCCCGGACGGCGTCGAGGAGACCGGAACCGGTGCCCGGCGCCTGGTGTGGACCCTGGAACTCGAACCGCACGGCACCGCCGAGCTGATACTGCGCGTGATGGCACGGCCGCACGGGGACCGGCGGGCGTTGCGGGTACCGCGCTCACCGGCCGCCCTGAACGAACAACTCCTCGCAATGGAGGGTGAGTTCGTGGAGGGCGTGGCCTTCCCGACCGGCTGGCCGGAGCTGGCCGCGGCCTGCGCGCGCGGGCTCGCCGATCTCGCCTCGCTCCAGGTGCCGGCGACCGGGCCGGATGGCGAGGAGCTGCGCGTACCGGCGGCGGGCGCCCCCTGGTTCCTGACGCTGCTGGGCCGGGACGCCCTGCTGACCTCGCTGTTCGCGCTGCCGTACCGGCCTCGGCTGGCCGCCGCCACCCTTCCCGCGCTGGCCGCGACACAGGCGACGGAGACCGGCCCGCAGGCGGTGGCCCAGCCCGGCAAGATCGTGCACGAGGTGCGGCACGGCGAGCTGGCGCACTTCGGGCAGGTGCCGTACGGCCGGTACTACGGCTCGGTGGACGCCACCCCGCTGTTCCTCGTGCTGCTCGGCGCGTACGTCGAGTACACCGGGGACACGGACCTGGCCCGCCGTCTGGAGGCCAACGCCCGCGCGGCGATCGGCTGGATGCTGGACCACGGCGGGCTGACCTCGCGCGGCTACCTGGTCTACCGCGCCGACCAGGGCGGCCTCGCCAACCAGAACTGGAAGGACTCCCCCGGCGCCATCTGCTCGGCCGACGGCAGCCGCGCGAGCGGCCCGGTGATGGCGGCGGGCGCCCAGGGGTACGCGTACGACGCGCTGCGCCGGACCGCGTGGCTGGCGCGCACGGCGTGGGACGACCAGGTCTACGCGGCCCTGCTGGAGCAGGCCGCCGCCGACCTGCGCGACCGCTTCCAGCGCGACTTCTGGATGCCGGACCACTCCTTCCCTGCCCTCGCGCTGGACGGCGAGGGCAACCAGGTGGACGCGCTGGCCTCGGACGCCGGGCACCTGCTGTGGTCGGGGCTGCTGGACAAGGAATACGGCGAGCTCGTCGGGCGGCGCCTGCTCGAACCCGACTTCTTCTCCGGCTGGGGCGTGCGCACGCTGGCCGCGGGACAGCCGGCGTTCCACCCGTTGTCGTACCACCGGGGTTCGGTGTGGCCGCACGACAACGCGCTGATCACGCTGGGCCTGGCCCGCTACGGCCTGCACGACGAGGCCCGCACGGTCGCGCACGGCCTGGTCGACGCGGCGACGGCGACCGGGCACCGGCTGCCGGAGGTCCTCGCGGGCTACGGCCGGGACACGCACGCGGAGCCGGTGCCGTACCCGCACGCCTGCGTACGGGAGTCACGGTCGGCGGCGGCGCCGCTGGCGCTGCTCACGGCGGTCGGGGGCGCCTAGCGAGGGCCGGCGGGGCGCGCGGCCGGACCGGCGGCGCGCCGGTCGGCGAACCGGTTGGTGAGGCGTTTGCCCGGTGTTTGCCGAGCACTGGGCAAACCGGCTGAACACCGGACGGAGGTGAACCGTACGGGAATACGGCGGATCCGATGACCCATTCCGGACCCGCCGTATCACCGGGCTTCGTACGGAAGGACCTTCGGGTGTCGACAGAGCTGACCGAGCCGGCCGAGGCGACGGACGAAGCCGTACCCGGTGCGAAGACGCCTGTCACGCTCAGGGACCGCCTGGCCCACTGGCGCGGCTGGCGCGCCCGGTACCCCGCCGCCGCCCGTGCCCTGTCCTGGACGGTCACGGCTCTCGCCGCCGTCCTGGTCTTCGGCGCCCTGCTGCTGCCGAACAGGGTCGGCGCGCTCCAGTACAACCGGTTCACGCGGCTGCCGGTGGAGGCGATCATCGGAGGCGTCCTCGTGCTCGCGCTGCCGCGCCGGCCGCGGGTGATCGTGGCGGCGCTGTCCGGGGTGCTCCTCGGGGCGCTGACCGTGCTGAACCTGCTCGACATGGGGTTCATCGAGTACCTGGGCCGGGGCTTCAACCTGGTCCTGGACTGGGGGCTGCTGGACGACGCCCAGGCGTACGTCGAGGACTCGATGGGCAAGGCGACGGCCGTCGGCGCGGCGGTCGGCGCGGCCGTCCTGGTCGTGCTGCTGCTCGCCGTGACGGCGGCGGCGACGGTCCGGCTGAGCAACCTGCTGGTCCGCGACCGTCAGACCGGCACCCGGGCCACCCTGATCGCGGGCACCGTCTGGATCACCTGCTCCGCTCTCGGCCTCCAGATCGACGGCATGCCGATCGCCTCCGACCGGGCGGGCGGGGCACTGAAGGTCCAGGCGCGGCGGGTGCAGGACACCCTCCAGGACGAGGCCGCGTTCGCGAAGGAGGCCAAGGCCGACACCTTCGGCGGCACGCCCGGCAGCCAGTTGCTGCCCGACCTGCGCGGCAAGGACGTCATCTTCACGTTCATCGAGAGCTACGGCCGCAGCGCGATCGAGGACCCCGCGATCGCGCCGGGCGTCGACAGGACGCTGGCCGCGAGCACCGACGCCCTGGAGAAGGCCGGCTTCCACGCCAAGAGCGGCTGGATGACGTCGGCGACGTACGGCGGCAGCAGCTGGCTCGGCCACTCCACCACCATGTCGGGGCTGTGGATCGACAACCAGCAGCGCTACCGCACGGTCATGGCCGGCGACCACCTCAGCCTCACCAAGGCCTTCCGGAAGACCGGCGCCTGGGACACCGTCGGCATCATGCCCGGCGTGCAGAAGGCCTGGCCGGAGGAGCGCTTCTACGGCCTCGACAAGGTCTACAACGCCTTCCAGATGGGCTACAAGGGCCCGAAGTTCAGCTGGTCGACCATGCCGGACCAGTTCGCGCTGGAGGCGTTCCAGCGGCTGGTGCACGGCAAGAAGCGCGACAAGCCGCTGATGTCGGAGATCATCCTGACCTCCAGTCACCAGCCGTGGGCGCCGATCCCGAAGCTGGTCGGCTGGGACGAGCTCGGCGACGGCTCGGTCTTCGGCCCCATCCAGAAGGCCGGCCTCGACCCCTCGGACGTCCTCACCGACTCCGCCCGCTCCAAGCAGGAGTACGGGAAGTCCGTGCAGTACTCGGTCACCAGCCTCACCCAGTGGCTGGAGCGCTACGGCACCGACGACACCGTCCTCGTCTTCCTCGGCGACCACCAGCCCATCGCCCGGGTCAGCGGCGCGGGCGCCAGCCGTGACGTGCCCGTCTCGATCGTCGCGAAGGACCCGAAGGTCCTCGACAAGATCGCGGGGTGGCACTGGACGGACGGTCTGAAGCCCGCCAAGGACGCGCCGGTGTGGAAGATGAGTTCGTTCCGGGACCGGTTCCTGACGGCGTACGGGTCGACCCCGCACCCGTCCGAGGGCTGAGCCCTGGTACGAGGCGCTTTACGAGGTTCAGCCCCCGGACGTGTCCAGTTCCGCGTCCTCGCCGATCCCCGCGCAGTCGTACGGGTCCTTCAGCCAGCCGTCCGGCAGCACCACGCGGTTGTTGCCGGAGGTACGGCCGCGGGGGCCGTCGGCGCCGACGGGCCAGGGCTGGTCGAGGTCCAGCTCGTCGAGCCCGGCGCGGAGTTCGGCCAGCGACGAGGTGATCGCGAGGCGCTTGCGCATCTCGGAGCCGACCGCGAAGCCCTTCAGGTACCAGGCGACGTGCTTGCGGAAGTCGATGACCCCGCGTGCTTCGTCGCCGATCCACTCGCCGAGCAGCGTGGCGTGGCGGACCATGACGTCGGCGACCTCGCGCAGGGAGGGACGCGCGATGTCCTCGGTACGCCCCTCGAAGGCCGCCACCAGGTCCGCGAACAGCCACGGCCGGCCGAGGCACCCGCGCCCCACGACCACTCCGTCACAGCCCGTCTCGCGCACCATCCGCAGCGCGTCCTCGGCCGACCAGATGTCGCCGTTGCCGAGGACGGGGATCTCCGGCACGTGCTCCTTGAGGCGGGCGATGGCGTCCCAGTCGGCCGTGCCGCCGTAGTGCTGGGCGGCGGTGCGGCCGTGCAGGGCGATGGAGGTGACGCCCTCCTCGACGGCGATGCGGCCGGCGTCGAGGAAGGTGATGTGGTCGTCGTCGATGCCCTTGCGCATCTTCATCGTCACCGGCAGGTCGCCGGCGCCGCTGACGGCCTCGCGCAGGATCGCCCGCAGCAGGTTGCGCTTGTACGGGAGGGCGGAGCCGCCGCCCTTGCGGGTCACCTTCGGGACCGGGCAGCCGAAGTTCAGGTCGATGTGGTCGGCGAGGTCCTCCTCCGCGATCATGCGGACGGCCTTGCCGACGGTCGCCGGGTCGACGCCGTACAGCTGGATCGAGCGCGGCTTCTCGGCCGCGTCGAAGCGGATCAGCTGCATGGTCTTCTCGTTGCGCTCGACCAGCGCCCGGGTCGTGATCATCTCGCTCACGAACAGGCCCTTGCCGCCGCTGAACTCCCTGCACAGGGTGCGGAAGGGCGCGTTGGTGATCCCGGCCATGGGGGCGAGGACGACGGGCGGCCGGACGGTGTGCGGGCCGATCTGGAGAGGGGAGACGGGCGTGGACATTCCCCCATTGTCGCGTACGGCGACCGGTGCTCGGCAGGGTAACCCTGGAGAAGTCATTAGTTAGACACACTATCGACATCGGCGTACGCTGGAACGCATGCCCGAGCTCAGCCACCGTCGACGCATGCTCGTCCTGGCGATCTGCTGCATGAGCCTGCTGATCGTGAGTCTCGACAACACCGCCCTGAACGTCGCCCTGCCGTCCATGCAGAGAGAACTCCACGCCAGCACGGCGGGCCTGCAGTGGACCATCGACGCCTACACCCTGGTACTCGCCGCCCTGCTGATGCTCGCCGGATCCACGGCCGACCGGATCGGCCGCAAGCGGGTGTTCATGGCGGGTCTGATCGTCTTCACCCTCGGCTCGGCCCTGTGCTCCGCCGCCCCGAACCTGGAGACGCTCGTCGCCTTCCGCATGGTGCAGGCGGTGGGCGGTTCGATGCTCAACCCGGTCGCCATGTCGATCATCACGAACACCTTCACGGACCCGCGCGAGCGGGCACGGGCGATCGGTGCGTGGGGTGCCGTGGTCGGCATCTCCATGGCGGCGGGCCCGCTGGTCGGAGGGCTGCTGGTGGAGTCCGTCGGCTGGCGGTCGATCTTCTGGGTCAATCTCCCGGTGGGGCTCACCGCTCTGCTGCTCACGCTGCTGTACGTCCCCGAGTCCCGCGCCCCCAAGCCCCGCCGGGCCGACCCGGTCGGCCAGGTCCTGGTCATCACGCTGTTCGGTTCCCTGACCTACGCGATCATCGAGGCGCCGAACGCCGGGTTCACCTCGATCCTGCCGTTCGCCGCGCTGGCGGTGGCCGCGCTGGTGGGCCTGCTCCGGTACGAGCCCCGGCGCGACGAACCCCTCATCGACCTGCGGTTCTTCCGGTCGGCGCCGTTCAGCGGGGCGACGGTGATCGCGGTCGCCGGGTTCGCCGCGCTGGGCGGGTTCCTGTTCCTGTCGACGCTGTACCTGCAGAACGTGCGGGGGCTGGACGCCCTGCACGCGGGGCTGTTGATGCTGCCGATGGCCGTGCCGACGTTTCTGTGCGCGCCGCTGTCCGGGCGGCTGGTCGGGTCCGTCGGGCCGCGCGTTCCGCTCGTGATCGCGGGAGTGGCGATGACCGCGAGCGGTGTCCTGTTCGCCGGGTTCGAG
The DNA here is from genome assembly GCF_056820935.1 of Streptomyces sp. Q2. Classification (NCBI taxonomy): domain Bacteria; kingdom Bacillati; phylum Actinomycetota; class Actinomycetes; order Kitasatosporales; family Streptomycetaceae; genus Streptomyces; species Streptomyces sp. Q2. Next base: position 203,980 of record NZ_JBXEJE010000014.1, read on the forward strand.
GGCGAGACGTCCAATGTCACGCTGGCCGTCGGGTACGTGCTGTTCGGGGTCGGTTTCGGGTTCGTGAACGCGCCGATCACGAACACGGCGGTGTCGGGGATGCCGCGGGCGCAGGCCGGCGTGGCCGCCGCCGTCGCCTCCACCAGCCGCCAGTTGGGGCAGACGCTCGGTGTCGCGGTGGTGGGGGCGGTGCTGGCCGCGGGCGTGGGGGCGTCGTCGTACCGGGATGCCTTCGTGTCCGCCGCCCGGCCGGGGTGGTGGATTCTCGCGGGGTGCGGGTTCGTGGTGCTGGTGCTTGGGTTCGTGACGAGCGGGCCTTGGGCTCGGCGGACGGCTGAGCGGACGGCTGAGCGGTTGGAGTCGGGCGAGGTGCGGGCCGCGGCGGGGGTTGGCGCGTCAGCGCGGTGAGGGTTGGGCGGGGTTGGCGCGTCAGCGCGGTGAGGGTTGGGCGGGGTTGGCGCGTCAGCGCCGTAGGGGTTGGGTTGTGGTGGTGCGGCGGGTGCGGGTCCGTTGTGGCTGGTCGCGCAGTTCCCCGCGCCCCTGGGTCGGCCAGGCTCGGCCAGTGCTGTCGCCGCCCGTTCCCCGCGCCCCCCTCGGGTGGGTCCCCTCAGGCCAGTTGATCGAAGGCCGGCGCTGTCGCCGCCCGTTCCCCGCGCGCCCCTCGGGTGGGTCCCCTCAGGCCAGTTGATCGAAGGCCGGCCCTGTCGCCGCCCGTTCCCCGCGCGCCCCTCGGGTGGGTCCGCTCAGGTCAGTTGATCGGCCAGGTTCGGCCAGCGCTTGACGAGTGCCTTCTCCACACCGGGTAGGGCCTTCTGGCCCGCCAAGGCCAGTGCTATCGCCGCCAGTACGCCTGCCCAGGCCATGGGGCCCAGTGGGGTGCAGCCGAAGAGTTGGCTTGCGCCTGGGGTTTCCACCAGGGCGAAGAGGGCCAGGGCCGAGCCCAGGGACGTGAAGCGGACCAGGGGGCTGTCCCGGCGGTCGGCGAGGGTCTGGGCCAGTTGGGTGCCCACCACCGCGCACAGGGCCATCGTCGTCGAGCGGCGGGCCGTGCCCGGGGTGAAGCGGCCGAAGAGCCAGGCCACGGTGGCGCCGAGGCAGGTGGTGAGGGCCCGGTGGCGGATCTGGCGGATGAGGGGGGCGCCGAGCAGGGCCGTGCCCAGGGGTTCGTCGGGCTCCGTCGCTGTGGACTCGCCCTGTTCCTTCGCCTTCGGGGTCACCGCCACCGCCATCGCCGGGAACAGGTCGGTGAACAGGTTGACCAGCAGCATCTGCCGGGTGGACAGGGGCGCGGCGCCGGACAGGAGGGTGCCGAGGATGCCGAAGCCGACCTCGCCCGCGTTGCCGCCGATGAGGATGGCGATGGCGTCGGCGACGCTGTGCCACAGGGCGCGGCCTTCGCGCACCGCCTCGATGAGCACCGAGAGGTCGTCGCCGGTGACGACGAGGTCGGCAGCGTTGCGGGCGGCGGCCGAGCCGCGGGCGCTGATGCCGACGCCGATGTCGGCGGCGCGGATGGCGGCGGCGTCGTTGGCGCCGTCGCCGACCATGCCGACGACCCGGTCGGCGTCCCGGAGGGCCTCGACGACCTGGAGTTTCTGCTCGGGCGCGACCCGGGCGACGACGTCGGCGTCCCGCAGCATCCGGGAGCGGGCCGTGCGGTCGGCGGCGGCGAGTTCGTCGCCGGTGACCACGTTCGCGTCGTCCGGCCAGCCGAGGTCGACGGCGATGGCGTGGGCGGTCTGCGGGTGGTCGCCGGTGAGCACGACGGGCCGTACGCCCGCCTCGCGCAGCCCGCGGACCAGCGCCGGGGACGTCTCGCGCGCCACGTCGGCGAGCGCGAGCAGCCCGGTGAACTCCAGGTCCCGCAGGGGCTCTTCGAGTACGTCCGCCGCCTGCTCGCCCTCCTTCAGCGGGCGGACGGCCACCGCCAGGACGCGCAGGCCGTCGCCGGCCAGTGACTGCGCCCTGTCGGAGATGTGGGAGGGGAGGTCGGCGCAGGTGGGCAGCACGGTCTCGGGGGCGCCCTTGACGACCAGTACCGGTGAGCCGTCCCCGGCGCGGCCGACGGCGGCGGCATAGCCGCGGGCGGCCTCGAAGGGGCGACCCTCGGTCTGCTCCCAGTCGGGGTCGGGTCCGGCGGCGTCCAGGACGGCCTCGTCGGTGGCGTGTACCGGGCGGACCGAGTCGCCGTTGAGGCGGGGGCAGGCGCGGGCCGCGGCCCGCAGCGCGTCGACGGCGTCCGGGGCGTCGAGGGTGTGGACCGTGCCGTCCGAGCCGGCCACCCGGACCAGGCGCAGCCGGTTCTCGGTGAGGGTGCCGGTCTTGTCGAAGCAGATGGTGTCCATCCGGCCCAGCGCCTCCAGCGTGCGCGGGGTGCGGACGAGGAGGCCGCGGCTGCTGAGCCGGCGGGCGGCGGCGAGCTGCGCCACGGTGGCCACCAGCGGCAGCCCCTCGGGTACGGCGGCCACCGCCACGGCGACTCCGCCGCTGACCGCCTGCCGGATCGGCGTACCCCGCAGCAGCGACAGGCCGGTCACCGAGGCGCCGCCCGCCATCGTCAACGGCATCGCCTTGCGGGTGAGTTCCTGGAGGCGGGCCTGCACTCCGCCGGCCGGCGGGACGCGGGCGGCGAGCGAGACGGCCCGGGCGGCCTCGGTACGGTCGCCGGTCTCCACGACGACGGCCTGTGCGCGTCCGGCCACCACCGTCGTCCCCTCGAAGACCATGCAGTGCCGCTCGGCCACGGGGGCGCGGGGGGTCACGTCCGTGTCCTTGTCGACCGGCAGGGACTCGCCGGTCAGCGCGGACTCGTCGACCTCGAGACCGTCCTGCCACAGCAGGCGGGCGTCGGCGGGCACCACGTCGTCGGTCTTGAGGTCGATGACGTCGCCGGGACTGAGCTTGGCGGCGTCGACCACGTGGGTCGCTTCCTCGTCGTCCGCGACGCGTGCCTTCTGCTTCTGCTGGGCGAGCAGCCCGGACAGCGCGCGCTCGGCCCGCAGCCGCTGGACGCCGCCCACCAGGGCGTTCAGGTCGAGGGCTCCGAGGACCAGCAGGGCGTCCACGACGGACCCGAGGATCGCGGAAGCGGCCGAACCGACGGCCAGGACCGGGGTCAGGGGGTCGTCAAGTTCCCCGCGCACGGCCTGCGCGAGTTGCCACGACCAGCGCGCCGGGGCCAGCGCGGGCTGCCGTACGACGCCGGCGGCGGCCGTACGCGCCCGCGCGGTCGCCTGTTCGACGGGCGTCGGCTCCGGGGGCGCCTGGCGCTCCAGCCGGTCGCGTACGTCGTCCGGGTGCAGGGCGTGCCAGGACACCCGCGGCCGGGGGTGCGGGGCGCGGGCCGCGGCGACGCCGAGAGCCGCGCGGGCCCCCGAGAACAGGGCGGCGGCCGCGCCGACGTCGACCGGCGCGTGCGGGAGGCCGGGCAGGGGTGAACCGCCGCCCTTGCGGGACTCGCCGATCGCCACGAGCAGGCCGGACAGCGCGGCGCCGGACCGGGCCAGGGTCTGGGACCGGCGGCCGACGCCACGCGCCGCCGGAATGGCGATCAGCAGCCGCCACACGTCGGCGAGGCCGTGCGGGGCGAGGACGTCGGCGCCCCACACCACCTGGCCGTCCTCGTCGGTGAGGGCGACGGCCACGTCGCCGCGGAGGAGTCCGTAGGTCACGTGCGTGTCCTCGTGCGGGCGGGGCCGGGCGACGGTGACGACACCGCCCTCCTCGCGCAGTTCGTCCACCACCTCGCTCAGCGGCCGGTCCGCGGGGACGACCTGGTCGGCCAGGCCGGTGAAGTCGGCGAGCGCGGGATCTTCGACGACCACGACCCGCAGTCCGGCCCGGCGGGCGGCGTCCAGGACGGCCTCGGCCCACGGGTCCGCGCCCGCGCCGGGTGTCCTGAGCGCACTGGGATGCATCACGACCGTGCCGGCCATTTCCAGCTGCCGCAGCCGGTCCGGGTCCCGCACGAGCACGCCCGCGCGGGACAGGGCACCGCTCAGGACGGCGTGGAAGGCGGCGGGCCCGTACCGCGCCGCCTTGGGCGAGCCGGCCAGGACCGCCTCGGCGGCCTCGGCGAGGTTGTGCTTGACGAGCAGGGCCGCCGCCGCGCCCAGGACGCTGCCGGTCGAGGCGTGGGCGGCGTACTCCTGGGCCGGGGACGTCCGCAGCGGCGGGCGTACGCCCGGATCCGCGGGCACGCTGTCCCGGCCCGGCGCGCACAGGTGGTCGTGCACGGTCTCGAAGGCGGCCGTCCGCACCACCGCCTCCGCCAACTGGCAGCTGCGCAGCACTCCGTCGAGCACCAGCGAGGTCGGGGAGTGGCCCGCGCCGTGGACGGCCGCGTTCGCGGCGGCGAGTACGACTTCCATGCGGGCGTTGCCCAGACGGGCGCGCAGCCAGGAGCGGAAGCGAGGGTTCTCGCGCAGCAGCGTGACCATCGCGGTCACCAGACGCGGCGACGCCGGCAGCCGCAGCGCGGACCCCGCCAGCGCGGCCGCCGCCCCCACCACGTCGGCGGCGAGCGCCTCGGCGACGGTCCGCACGGAAGCGGGATCACCGGGGTGATCCATCTCCTCGACGGCGTCGCCGGCGGCCATCGGCACCAGCCCGTACCGCTCGGCGAGCTCCGCCGCCCGCTCCACGACCCGATCACTCACGGCTTCCTCGGTCGCCGCCACCACCAGCCTGGCCAGCCCCTGATCCCAGTAGGCGAAGGCGACATCCGGATGCTCGGCGAGCGCGACGGCCACGCGACGGGCGAGGTGTTCGGTGCGGTGGGGGTGCGGGGCGGAGGGTTCGGGGTGGTGGGGGCCCGGAGCCGTGGGCTCGGTACGGCCGGGGTCGGTGCCTGGGTGTTCGGGCGCGCCGGATTCCGGCCGCACCGGGGACTCGGCGCCGCCCGGCCGCTTCACCCCGTCGGCCTGCCCGGCCTCGTCCCCGACAGCGCCCGCCCGCCGCTCCGCGCGCCCACCCCCGTCGGGCTGGTCCACCACGCCCGCGACACCGGCGCCCGGGTGATCAACGCCCTCCGGCCCGGCCGCCGGATACAGCCCGTCGCCGGGCTGGTCCGCCACGCGCTTCGCGCCGGTGCCGGTGTGGTCCGCATCCCCCGGCCCGGGCGCCGGGTACAGCCCGCCGCCCGGTTCGTCGGCCGCGTGCACCACGCCCGTGCCCGTGCGGCCCGCATCCCCCGGCCCGGCCGCCGCGTGCAGCCCGCCGCCCGGCCCGCCCGCCGCGCCCTCCGCACCGGCGCCCAGGTGATCCGCGCCCTCCG